>JBKJOI010000308.1:0-3404 GCA_046595695.1 Haliangiales bacterium
TCTGCCCGCCGCTTGTGTACTTGCGCTCGTTGAGCAGCGTCAGCAGCGCGTTCAAGATCGCGCTGTTCGACTTGAAGATCTCGTCGAGGAAGACGACCTCGGCCTCGGGCAGCATGCGGTCGGTGCGGCGGGTGTACGTGCCCTCGCGGAACTGCTTGATGTCGACCGGGCCGAACAGCTCGTTCGGCTCGGTGAAGCGGGTCAGCAGGTACTCGAAGTAGCGCGCGTCGATGAGCCGCGTGAACATGCGCACGAGCGCGCTCTTGGCGGTGCCGGGCGGCCCGACGATGAGCATGTGCTCGCCCGCGATCACCGACACGAGCAGCAGGCGGATGATCTCCTGCTTGTCGAGGAAGGCGCTGTTGAGCACGCGCGCGGCCTCCTGGAAGCGCGCGCCGAGCTGCGCCGCCTCGCGCGCGGGATCCAGGGGGGTCGGAGGCGGTACGGGTCGGTTCTCCATGGACTCCGCCATGTTAGTTCACTCGCCACTAGGACGCGAGGCGCGCCGCGAACATCGCGACCAGCTTGTCGGCCATGGGCGCGCCGATGATGCCGAGGCCGCGCTCGCGCAGCGCGGCCCAGCGATCGGCGAGCGCGCGCTCGGCCTGCACGCCCGGCGGTGCGGCCAGCTCGGGCGCGACCCGCGCGGCCAGCTGCGGCAGCGCCCAGAACAGCCCTGCGCCGGCCACGCCGTTGCCCAGCTCGGTGGTCGCGGGCGCATCGGCCAGCGCGGCGAGCACGCCGACGTGGACCAGGAACGCGGTGACCGCGCGCACGTGCGCCGCCGACGCCGCCTGGCGCAGGAGCCGCTCCCAGGCGAGCGCCGCGGCCGGCAGCACGATGGGCGCGCGCGCGGGATCGATCCACGCGTGCGCGACGAAGCGTGCCAGCTCGGCGTCGCGCAGGATGGCGAGCACACCGGGACCGCGCCAGGCGAAGCTGGGCGCCTGCCGCTCGGGCGCGAGCACGTCGGTGAGCGGCGAGGCGTCGAGCAGGGCCGCGAGCAGCCGCTGGCCCTCGTCGAAGCCGAGCAGCTCGGCGAGCGGGACGTCCTCCTGCTCGACGCGCACGCCGCGCACGCTCGGCCAGGCGATCAGCCGCGACGGTGGCCGCTGACCCTTGAACTCGGCCTTGCCGGTCCACCAGCTCACCTTCACGTCCTGGCGCGCGACCACAAACAGACGGGCCAGGAGGGCGTGGCGCGCGAGCAGGGTCTCGCGCTCGATCGCGGGCGGCAGATCGGCGAACGCCATGGAAACCGCCAGCACGTGCCGGCGTTTGCCCGCGCGCGCGCTCCAGCGCTCGAGATCCGGGTGCGCGAGCGCGAGCGCGTTGTAGAGCGCGACCGCGAGCCGCAGCTCGTCGGCGCCCAGCACCAGCTCGGGCGGCCGAACCACCGCCTGCGCCACCAGCCTGGCACGCGCCGCGTCGATGTCCCCGGTGCTGCCGGCCAGCGCGCCCGACCCGGCGGCGTCGAACCAGGTCTTCGCGCGCGGCTCATCGATGGGCGCGCCGACGCGCAGCTCGCCGCCGACCACGAGCGGTGCGACGAAGCCGGCCAGGAAGGCCTCGGCGTCCTTCAGTGCGGTCGGGGCGGGCATGCTCGGCTCGCGGGTCGTATCCCGGTCACGGCTTGGGCGCCGGCGCCGGCGCCGGGTAGCCCCAGAGCGCGAACGCGCCGACCGCGTCGTTGACCACGCGCGGCTCGCCGTCGGGCGCACGCATGGAAAGGTCGGCGCCGCGCAGCTCGGGCGCGTGGAGCGCCGCCAGCGTCCGCCGCTCGAGCGGCTGGAGCGACGACTCGGCGACGTGGAACGGTCCGCCGTCGTGGGCGAACACGGTGAAGCGCCCGGGCCCGTGGCCGAGCGCGCTCGCCAGCACGTCGGGTGCGACGCGCGGCACCAGGTCCATCCCGAGCGGCAGCAGCAGCCCGGGGGTGAGCTCGGCGAGCAGCGTGCCGAGCGGGATCACGTCGACGTTGCCGCTGGCGACCAGCAGGATCCCGCGCTCGGTGGCGACCACACGGTGGCCGCGCAGCATGGACGGCGGCAGCACGTAGACGAGCTGCTTGAGCCGCATCGCGTCCTTGCCATCGATGAGCGCGCCGACCACGTGCCGGGGCGGCTGCAGGGACGGCGACAGCTTGAGCGGGATGTCGACGCGGCCGACCGCCGTCGCCGTCGCCGGGCGCTCGGCGAGCGCCTCGGGCCGCAGCGCGATCTGGGTGAGGTGCTGGGCGTCGACCAGCTCGACCGGCCCGGCGACCACGTCGACGGTGTCGCGCTGGCCCGAGAACAGGTACAGGTTGTCGGCCTCGAAGAGCGCCTGGCACGACGACAGCTCGATGGGGTGGCGCCAGCCGATCTCGACCGCGACGGTCGGCGTGATCGGCCGGTAGAGGGTGATCCCGGGCGTGCCGCGGAAGCCTTCCAGGATGCGCTCGGGCAGGTCCTGCACGCGCGCCATCAGATAACCCTCGGGCGCGCTGCCGGCGAACTCGGAGCGGTTGGCGAGCGTGACCTGCGCCACCTGCGTGGCCACGCGGTTGCGCCACAGGTAGCGGATCACGCCGCGCGACAGCCCGGGCGGCACGGTCAGCAGCAGCTGCGCGCGAGCCTCGGCGTCGAGCCGCTCGCTGCCGGGCACGCGCACCAGCGACAGCCGGAAGACCAGCTGGCGGACATCGAGCGCGGCGTCCTTCACGTAGCTCTGCCGCGCGTCCTCGGCGTAGAGGACGAAGTCGCCCTCGCCCGAGACCGCCTGCGCGACGTCCCAGCCGTAGGGCGAGCGCTCGTCGCGGTACTTCACGAAGTGCTTGGTGGTGCCGGTGAAGGCACTGCCGCCCCACAGCCGGGCCAGGCGCGCCGCGCGGTCGAGGACGTAGGACGTAGCCGCGGGCAGGAAGACCAGGAAGGCGCGGCCCTGGTGCACGCCGCGCACGCGCAGGATCGTGAGCTCGGCCAGGAGGTCCTCGAGGCCCTCGTCGCTCTGCAGGCGCAGCCAGCCGACCACGCCGTCGAGCGACGGGAACAGGAGCGCGCCCAGGCGCCCGAGCGCCACGCCGCGGCCGTCGACCGAGATGCCGGGGGTGTTGAAGCGTGTCTGGCCCTGCGCGACGCGTTCGAGCATCCGAGGCGGCAAATGGTAGCATGCCAATCCGTGGGGCTCTTCAAACGCCTCTTCGGCGGCGGCGGCGACGAGCGCAAGGCGATCTCGGCAGAGGCAGCGGGCGATTACGCCGAGGCGGCGCGTTTCTGGGCGCTCGCCGAGGAGCCCGAGAAGGTCGCCGAGATGCACCTCCTGCGCGCCGAGCGCGCCGACGCCCGCCCCGCCGAGATCGCGGCGCTGCGCGACGCGCTGCGCGGGGCGCCCGCGGGCGGCCACCTGCGCAAGCGCGCGGCGCG
>JBKJOI010000323.1:0-3077 GCA_046595695.1 Haliangiales bacterium
CTCGAGCCGCGTAGCGCCACGCTCTCCACGTACTCGCGCAGCTCCTTGACCGGGCGCGGCGCGGTCGCCGTCGCCACGTTCTCGCTCTGGCTGACCCGGAAGGTCACCGATGCCGCGAAGGCCGGATTCTTGCGGTAGCGCATGGCACAGACGGCGAGCGCCGCGGCCAGCGCCACCAGGAAGGTGACGAACGGGCGCCGGCGCGAGCGCCGGTACATGCGCATGAGCTCGATGCGCAGCTCCAGGAAGCGCGGCTCCCGCCGGACCCAGGGATCCTCTTCATCGCTCTGGATCATGGCTGGATCATCGCTGGTTCACTCCGCGACCGCCCGGGCGAGCGAAGCGTGCAACCGGGCCGCGCTGTCGTCCCACCCGCCCCGAGCCCCCGCCTCCGCGACAGCCCCGGGATCGTAGCTCGCGCACGCCGCAGCCGCCAGCGCACCGGCCAGCGCGGCGACGTCACGCGCGGCGACCAGGCTGCCCAGAGCCGGCGAGCTCACCACGTCGGGACAGCCGCCCACGGCGGTCGCGACCACGCGCCGGCCGCAGGCGAGCGCCTCGAGCAGCACGTTGGGCGTGCCCTCGTTCCAGCTCGGCAGCGTGAGCACGTCGCAGGCGGCCATCCACACCGGCACCTGCTCGAGCGGCTGGGGCCCGGCGAAGACCACGCGATCGCCGTGCGGCGCCGCCAGGGCCGCGCACTCGGCGCGCGCGCCCCCGTCGCCGACCAGGGCCAGCGAGACCTCGGGATGCTGCGCCGCGAGCCGCCCGAACGCCGCGAGCAGGTCCACGACCCCCTTGGTCTTCTCGAGCCGGCCCACGTACAGCAGCCAGCGCCGGTCCGCCGCCAGGCCGAGCGCAGCGCGCGCCTCGGCGCGCGGCCGGGGAAAGAACAGGCTCGAGTCGACGCCGTTCTGCACCAGGTCGATCCGATCTTTCGGCACGCCCAGCCGCTCGGCGGCCTCGCCCAGCCCGCGGCTCACCGCGACGACCCGCGCGGCGCGCGGCAAGAGCGCACGCATGGCGCGGCGCGGCCCGGGCATCTCGGCGATGACGTTCATGTCCGAGCCGTGCAGCTTGACCACCGCGGGAATCCCCAGCAGCCGCGCCAGGATCACCGCAGCGGCGCCGTCAGGATAGGCCCACGAGCCGAGCACCACGTCGTGCCGGCCGCGCCGCGCCAGCGCCGCCGGCAGGAGCGAGGCGGCGTACAGCCCACCCGAGATCGCGTGCCCGACCTTGGGCACGTAGAAGTAGCGCGGGTGCTCGACCGCCAGCCCGGCGATGGTCTCGCGCCGGGGCACGCCGCCCAGCCGACCCGCCGACGACCAGCGCGAGAACGCGCGCGCGCCCGGGAACCACGGGATGGTCGCCAGGATCTCGACCTCGCAGCCGGGGCGGCGGGCGAGCGCCGCGAACTGCTGCCGGTTGAACGGCGCGGACAGCGGCTCGAGCGAGTTGGGGAAGATCTTGGTGACGACCAGGACGCGCATGCGGGCGCGCAGCTTACGACGTCACGCCCGCGGCGGGGTCACTTCGATCGCCACCAGCGTCACGTCGTCGACCAGGCGCATCAGCCGTTCGCGCTCGAGCTGCGCGAGGATACGCTGGTTGATGGCCTCGATGTCGTGCGGCGCGTCGGCGATGAGCTGGACCAGCAGCCGCGTGCCCAGGCGGTCGCCCGGGCGATCGAGCGCCTCGACCAGGCCGTCGGTCATGAGCACGACGAGGTCGCCGGTGCCGATCGCGATCTCCTCGTCGGCGTAGAACTGTGCGTCGGAGACGCCGAGCGGCGGACCCGAGGCGCGCCCGAACAGCGACACCTGGCCCGAGGTGCGCCGCACGATCGGCGGCACATGCCCGGCGTTGGCGACGATCACGCGGCCGCGGTCCGGCTCGAAGCGCACGCACGCCACCGTCACGAAGGTATCGGGCGGCGCGTCGAGCTCGAGCTGGCGCTGCAGCTCGTGCAGGAGCGTGCGCGGCGACTCGCTCAGCGGGCCGAGCCGGCGCAGATCCGAGGTCAGGCGCGACATGAGCAGCGCCGCGGCCACGCCCTTGCCGGCGACGTCGCCGATCACCGCGGTGACCGCCTCGCCGCCGTGGTGCGGGATGAGGTCGTAGAAGTCGCCGCCGACGTCGTAGGCAGGCCGGTAGTGCGAGGTCACGCGCAGACGCGCGCGCGGCGGCAGCGCGCCGGGCAGGAAGCGGCGCTGGACCTCGCGCGCGAGCACCATGTCGGTCTGCATGCGCCGGTGCGCCGAGCTGCGCCGCTCGATGTGCAGGCGCTGCAGGGACAGCGAGATCTGCGCCGCCACCGCGTGCAGCGCGTCGAGGTCGCGCGCGTGGTAGCGCTGGCCCGCGGGTCCCTCGACGATGAGCACGCCCATGGCGGCCTGCCGGTCGGAGAGCGGCGCGCTCAGCACGTCGCCGTGCACGTCCTTGACCGCGCGCAGCACCGTGGCGCGCTCGCCGATGGCCTCGCCCGAGGCGAGCACGAGCCCGAGCAGGGTCAGCCCGCCGTGCGGGTCGCCCGCGGGGACGAGCGTGCCGTTCGGCCCCTCGGCCACGAACAGCTCGAAGCGCGCGACGGCGCCGAGCAGCTCGACGATGGCCTCGCCGACGATTTCGCGCAGCTCGCGCTCGGTGCGCACCGCGACGATGCGGGTGGGCAGCTTGGCCAGCACCGAGAGCTGCTTGAGCGCCGCCTCGTAGCCGCGCTGGCTGCCCGTGCCGTGGTCCTCGTCGATCGCGGGGTGCGAACCGCTGCCGTCAGCCATGGGACCTCGACTCCGTGAAGGCGACGGCATGCGCACGAACTCGCGCCGGGACGAGTCGTTGGGGTCGCGATCCGAGGGAGCAGCCATGGGGTCCGGGGCTCTTCATACCAAATCGAGCCGGCCTTTCATCATTTTCGGACATTCGCATGCACGTGACGAACGGCAGCTTCCTGGGGCGGGAAGTTGCAACAGCTGGATTCGCGAAGGATTTTTCGTCAGAGCGAGAAGACGCGGTCCAGCCGCAGCAGCCGGAAGATGGCGAGCGGTTGGTCTTTCAGCCCCGACACCGTGACGGTG
>JBKJOI010000712.1:0-4158 GCA_046595695.1 Haliangiales bacterium
AAGTGCGGCAAGTACGGCTTCACGCGGCCGGCCGCGAAGTCGGTAAACACCATGGGTATGTGTGGCCAGCGTCCCGTGCTCGGATTCAACCTGAACAAGCTGGTACGCGGCTTGGCAGAGCGAAGCGGCACGGTGCTCGTTGGATAGGTGACCGGAAGCCCATGGTCGCCGGCCCGGGCCGGCCGCGGCCGCCAGAGCTGAGCCGGAACGACGACCCGGCGGGGACCTAATCTTGCCTCCCAAATTTCCGGGCAGGCTCTGACTTGGATCCACTCGTTCACGCGATCTCCAGCGCAAGACGCCGCGTCCGCCGCCGCACGACGAGCTTTCGCAGCTCCTCGACCCACAGGACCAAGCTCGCTACCGCGCCGATCGCCACGACCTCCTTCAGGCTGAAAGGGACGGTTTGGAAGACATCGTTGAGGGCCGGAAGGAAAACGACGGCGGCTTGGAGGACGTTGCCGAGGACGAGGCCGCCGATGAGCCAGGGGTTCTTGAGAATGCTGAGGTTGAGCGCGGAGCGCGTTTCGGAGCGGCAATTGAGCACGTTGAACCAACAACAAACCGCCAGCACGGTGAACGTCTCTGTCTGTACTTGCGGAAACGGCACCCCGAGCGAGAGCCGATAGACGAACCATCCCAGAGTGGACCCAGCGATGGCTGGCGTCATGAACGCCATGCGCGAGAGCAGGACTCGGGTAAGGAGTGGCTCGTGCGGGGAGATCGGCTTCTGCCTCATCTCGTCGCCTTCTGCGGGCTCCATGATGAGGTTGACGGTTACGGTCCCCTCGGTGACCAGGTTGATCCAGAGGATCTGCACCGCTGCGAGTGGCGGCGGGTAGCCGAGGATCAGGGCTGTGAGGAGAACCAGAACCTCCGCCACCGACGTCGAGAAGAGGTATAGGACGACCTTCTTGATGTTCCGATAGACGACGCGGCCCTCTTCCACCGCCGCGACGATGGTTGCAAAGTTGTCGTCGGCAATGACGATCTTCGCCGCCTCCTTCGCCACCTCGGTTCCCGTGATGCCCATGGCGACGCCGACGTCGGCCTTGACGAGCGCTGGCGTGTCGTTCACGCCATCGCCGGTCATTGCGACGACCTCGTGCAGCTCCTGGTAAGCGCCGACGATGCGGAGCTTCTGCGCCGGGTGGACCCGCGCGAAGACCGAGATGCCCCCGATGCGATCGGCCAGCTCTGCGTCCGACATCTGCTCGAGCTCGCGCCCGTCCACCGCGGCATCGCCGTCCCGAGCGATGCCCAGCTCCTTCGCGATGGCGTACCCGGTCGCCTTGTGGTCGCCGGTTACCATCACCGGCTTGATTCCGGCTTCGCGGCACCGCGCGACCGCGGCCTTCACCTCGGTGCGAGGAGGGTCAATCTGGCCGACCAGTCCCAGCAAAACCGCCCGGTCACGGAAGCCGGCGAACCCGACTCGCCCGTCTATCTCCGCGCCCTCGATGAGAGCAACCGCGAGCACCCGCAGAGCCTCGCCGGCCATTCGCTCGGCGGCCGCGCGCATCGCTTGGCGTCCATCCTCATCCAGCGGATCGTCAGCCCCGTTTCGGCGAGCGGCGCGGCAGAGCTCGAGCACCGCTTCCGGAGCACCTTTGAGGACGACCCGCGTACCCTCTCTTGTCTCGTGCTGGGTCGCCATCATCTTCGAGGCCGAGTCGAACGGGATTTCCGCTCGTCGCGGGTTGCAGGCTCGCAGGTCGGCGGGGACAATGCCGCCCTTGATGGCCACGGTGAGGAGCGATACCTCGGTGGGATCACCGATGGGCTTCCAGCGCGGCTCCGACTCCCCCGGTCCCTGGAGCTGGGCGTCGTTGCACAGCGTGACGGCTTCCAAGAGCGAACCGAGCTCGCGGTCCACGGCCGGGTCCACATCTCGATCACCCTCGACGAACGTCCCGGTCGGTTCATATCCGACGCCAGTGACAGCCACCTGTCGCCCGTCCGGAAGATGGAGTGCCGTCACGGTCATCTCGTTTCGGGTCAGCGTGCCGGTCTTGTCGCTGCAGATGACGGTGGTCGAACCCAGCGTCTCGACGGCGGACAGACGGCGCACGACCCCGTTGCGGCGCGCCATGCGTTGGACACCGACGGCGAGCGCAACCGTCATCGCCACAGGCAGTCCTTCCGGAATCATCCCGACCATCTGGCTGATGCCGACCATGAGAATCTCCACAAAGGGCAGGCCACGCAGGAGCCCGATCCCGATCACGAGCGTGAACATCCCGGCGGCCGCGTAGATGATGTACTGGCCGAACTGAGAAATGCGGCGCTCAAGCGGCGTCTTCTGTTCCTTCGCTCCCTCGGCAAGGGCCGCGATGTGACCAATCTCCGTCGCCAGCCCGGTGGAGACCACCACGACCCGGGCGCGTCCTGCCGTGACGTGGGTGCCCGCGTAGACCATGTTGCGGCGGTCCGCGAGCATGGTGTCCGGGGCGAGAGGCACGAGATCCTTGCCGACGGGGGCCGACTCACCCGTGAGCGCAGCTTCCGCGATCTGAAGCGCGGCGCCGTCCAGCACGCGCGCATCCGCGGCGACAGCGTCGCCGGCCTCGAGAATGAGCACGTCTCCCGGAACGACCTCGCGGGCCTCGACGATGAGTTCCTGACCGCCTCGCACCAGCCGCGCCTTGTGCGTAGCGAGCTTGCGAAGGCCCTCCAAGGACCGCTCGGCCCGTCCCTCCTGAAACGCTCCGATGAAGGCGTTGAGCAGTACGACCGTGAAGATGACGATGGCGTCTTTCAGGTGGCCGAGCGCGAGCGCGATGCCCGCGGCGACGAACAAGAGGTAGATCAGCGGGCTCTTGAACTGGCCCAAGACGACCGAGAGCAAGGAACGACTCTTGGGCTCTCGCAGCGCGTTGGGGCCGAAGCGTTCGAGTCGGAGCCGAGCTTCCTCAGTGGAAAGCCCGGAAGTCGCGTCTGACTCCACGGCGACAACGGCATCGGCGGCGTGCAGCGCGTGCCAGGGGCGTTGCGCGGTGCCGCGCGCATCCACGGCCGATAGTTCATTTACCTGCGTCATGTGAGCGATCCCCTTCCAAGGCCATTATAACGAGCGATCTGAGTCACGAGCTCCTCGGCCTCATGTTTTCGCTCCGCGGGCGCATCGGCCGCCATCGCGCTAGTCACGCATCTCTCGACGCGCGCGCGCAGGATGATCTTTCGATCTTTCCCGCTTGGCTAAGCGCCACCTGCGCGGACGCGAACTGCAGGAGGACATCCACGAGCGCACGGTCCTGTTCAAACATTCGCGAAACCTTTCCCAGTCGACCAACGACCCAGCGAACGCGGGCCAAAACCTTCTGCTTGGTAGCGTCGTTCATCTGGACGGGACCTCCTCGTGCCTATGGCCTCCATGCCCATTGAGCCCAAAGCAGGGTCCGTGCCGGAAAAGAAGCAAAGCACTGACCGCTACTGGCTTTCTCGTCAGCCGCGCCCGTCTATCACCGGAAGGCCCCGCCGAACGCGATAATGCCCCCATCGGGCATCGCGCAAGTCTTGCGCACGATCGCTGCCGTCCCGCAAGACGTGCGCTCAGCTTCTGTCAGCTTGCTGAAGTCGTCGGGCAAAGGCGTCCGCGTTGCGCCGCGTACAAGGTGCCCCGTACAAAGGCTCCCGCAACACTTCGCAAGTGGCTCGATATGTGCACGGGTGGACTGACGAAACATCAAGAGCAGGTTTGCCACTTCGCGAGCACTCCTTCTGGGAGAGCTTCCTGCGGTGACCAACAAGGAGCTGAACCCATGGAAGCCACGACCAACGGCTTGCTCGCGCCGGTAGGAATCGGCCTGAGCATCATCGTCCTCATCGTCCTGTACCTCTTGAGCTGCATGCGCGTTCTGAACGAGTACGAACGCTTCCGACTCGGGCGTGCACAGAAGCAGCCACGTGATCCCGGTCTGCTCATGGTCTTCTGGCCGGTCGACAAGATGCTTCGAGTCGGCTAGATGAAATGGTCATGGCGCATTGGAAGGTTGTTCGGCATTGATGTTTTCGTTCATGCCACGTTCGGGATCCTACTCGTCTGGGTGTTCATGGGACACTATGCGCGCGAGGGGAACGTCCACGGCGCGCTCGTCGGGGTCGCCTTCATCCTCGCAGTGTTCGGCACCGTCGTCCTCCACGAGCTTGGCCACACGC
>JBKJOI010000764.1:0-5113 GCA_046595695.1 Haliangiales bacterium
CGCCGACCATGGGCGTCTTGCCGCCCTCGACCATGTTGGCGACCAGCGGCAGGCCGGGCAGCGCGCGCGCCACCTGCTCGAGTTCCTCGCGGGTGCGCGGCGCCTCGACGAAGAGCAGGTCGGCGCCCGCCTCGGCGAAGGCGCGCGCGCGCGCGATCGCAACGTCGAGGCCCAGCAGGTCACGCGCGTCGGTGCGCGCGATGATGAGGAAGTCACGCGAGCGGCGGGCGGCGCGCGCCGCGCGGATCTTGCCGACCATCTCCTCCTCGGAGACGAGCCGCTTGCCGTCGAGGTGGCCGCAGCGCTTGGGGAACGCCTGGTCCTCGAGCTGGATGGCGGCGGCGCCCGCGTCCTCGAACAGCCGGACCGTGCGCATGAGGTTGAGCGCGTTGCCGTGGCCGTTGTCGCCGTCCGCGATCACCGGCACCTTGACGGCGCGGCAGATGTGGGCGAGCCGGTCGGTCATCTCGGTGAGCGTGACCAGGCCGATGTCCGGCTGGCACAGGTGCGAGTAGGAGACGCCCGCGCCGGAGAGGTAGGCGGCGGAGAAGCCGGCCTCCTCGACGAGCCGCGCGGTGAACGCGTCGTACACGCCCGGGGTGATGACCAGCTGCTGCGCGAGCTGCTCGCGCAGCGTGAGCGTCGCCACCGGTTACTCCTGGTACAGCGCGACGGTCATGTCGCCGAGGTTGACGGGACCGCTGCCGACGCGGACCTTGGTGGGCGTCTGGGTCGTGAAGTCGATCCCGGAGACCGGCACGAAGTTCCCGCCGCCCTCGTTATAGAGCACCACGTACACGAAGTACGTGCCGCTCGTCATCATGTCCTCGGCCTTGAACTCGAAGGGCGCGCCCGGCGCGATCGCGGGGTCCTCCACGATCGCGGCCACGCCGACGGGCGGGCCGACCGGCGGCAGCTCCTCGTAGAAGCCGGCGATGATCTTGACCGGCGTGCCGCTGAAGTCATCGGGCACGTGCAGCGTCATGCACATGCTCTTGGCGTCGGTGCACGGACCGGCGGATACGTCGTCGTCGCCATCGTCGCCGCCGGTGCAGGCGCCCAGCGCCGCGGTCAGGCAGAGCGCGCCGGTCAGTGCCAGCGCGCGCACGAAGCTGTCGTTCACCGTCATGTCAATCCTCCACGTCGTCCAGGGTGTAGAGCCGGAGCGGCCGGAACACGGCCGGTTGCGCGAGCGCGCCGCTGGCGACGATCGCGTAGGTCGCTTGGCCGAGCGCGAAGAGCTGGGAGATCGAGACGGCGTTCACGCCGAAACCGTGCGCGGTGGTGAGCTGCCAGCGCTGGCCATCGTTGGTGCGCCAGGCAAAGGCGCTGCGGTTCCTCAGCTCGGCGGCGGTCTGGATGAAGGCGACGTCGGTGACCCAGAGCTCGTCCCCGCGCTGCCACAGGCGACCGGCGAGCTGGCCGTCGTCCCCCCAGCCGGCGCCGAAGGGTCCTTCACGGCCCATCTCGACCCGCCAGTCGAGGCCGTCGGCGGTCGACAGCAGCTCGAAGCCACCGAAGTGGAGCGTCGTGATCCACAGCCGCCCGCCGTGCTCCAGGATCGACGCGATCTGCTGGTTGCCGTGGCCGTTGCCGGCCTCGTCGAGGCCGTCGTCGTCGGCGTCGACGGCGTCGTCGATGACGAAGTCGAAGCTGTCGTCGGCGTGGTAGGCGACGAGGCGCGCGCCGTAGTCCTGGCTGCCGGTGGTGCCCACGTAGAGCGTCGGGACGCCCGCCAGCGCGGCCACGCCGAGCGCGGAGATCGACGTGGAGATGGGCACGCCGTCGTCGTGCAGACCCCAGGCACCGTGCGGGATGACCAGCTCGAAGGTGACGCCGTTCGCGGTCGCGTACAGCTCGGCGCCGTCCTCGTAGTTGAGCGCGGTGCCGACGAACAGGCGCTCGTCGAAGACCGCCATCGCGGCGATGCCCTTGTTCCACGGCTGGCCGAAGCCGCTCTCGTCGGTGCCGGCGCGCAGGAAGAAGCGCTTGCCGGGAGCGACGCCGCGCTCGGCGCAGGTGGTCGACTCGGGCGCCGCGTCGTCGTTGGCGCGATCGTTCGAGCGCACCGTGAGCGTGCTCGCGGTGGAGGCGACCACCTGCCAGACAATCGGGAGCGCGTCGATAGGGGCGGCGGGCTGGCCGATGTCGTCGATCACCGCGCCGACCCACTGCCCGGACGCCCACGACACGCCGGCGAAGCTCAGGGTGGCGCTCGGGTCGCCGTCGGCGGCGGCGCAGCCCGTGACGCCGGAGACCTCGACGTCGGTGTCGGTGTCGACGTGGCGCGAGACGACCGGGCGCCAGCGGCTGCCGTCGTACGCCCACAGCTCGGCGCCGGTCGAGCGGAGATCGGCGCCCTGCGTGCCCGAGCTGACGCCGACGTAGAGCTCGCCCGCGAAGACCACCATCGCGCCGAGCAGGCCGTCCACGCGGCGGTTGCCGGTGAAGCCGCCGGCGGCACCATCGGGGAGCGGCACCGGGGCGAGCTCGCCCGCGGGCGTGAGCCGCCAGATCGAGGCGCCGGTCGCGTGGTTGCGCACCAGCAGGTAGCGATCGCCGAGGTACTCGGCGCTGGCGACGACGTCGACGTTGGCGGCAGCGTCGTCGTCCAGGCCCGGCGCGGCGAAGCGGCGGGACATCACCCGCGGCAGACCCGAGTCGTCGACGGGCGCGGCGACGCGCGGCTTGTCGTGCCGGGCGAGCACGCGCGCATCGCTCGCCGCGTCCAGGTCGTCCGGGACGGTGGGGTCGTCGAAGAGGACGCGGCGCGCGAAGGCGATGGCGTAGGTGGCGGCGGTGGCGCGGGCGGTGCGGCTGGCGATGGTGGGCGCGAGGTCGCCCTCGAGCGCCAGATCGGCGAGGGGATCGACGTAGTCGGTCAGCTGGTAGTGGTTCATGCCCACGACCTGAACCCAGTACGTGGGCCGGTCCTGCAGCCGCTCGAAGGTACGCTCGACCTTCTCGGGGGTGGCGAGACCGTCGCGCGAGCCGCTGATCAGGAGCCAGGGCGACTCGATCGCCGCCATCGGCGACGCGTCGTCGAGGACGTTCTGGTTGTGATAGCCGAGCAGCAGCAGCCCGCGCAGCGCGGCAGGCGCGCGATCGCCGGGCGCGCAGATGCCCTGCGCACACGCTCCGGGATCGGTGAGGCCGACCTGAGCCAGGCAGCCGGCCGAGTGCCCGGCGAGCACGACGCGCCCGAGATCGACGCGGCCGGCGAGCGCGGTGTCCGCGCGGATCGCGGCCAGCGTGCCGAGCGTGTGGGTGCTGTTGCCGAAGAGCAGGTGTGGCTGGATCACGAAGGTGGCGACGCCGTGACTCGCGAGGCTGGCGCCGAGCCAGCGATAGCGTTCCTTGACGACCGAGGCGCCGGGTAGGAAGACGACCACCGGCGCGGCGGCCCCCTCGGGCAGGTAGGCGTCTACGCGGATCTCGTGGCCGTCGATCGCGAACACATGCTCCGACTCGTCGAAGCCTGTCGCTCCGAGCGGCAGGTAGGAGAGGTCCGGATCGGGGGTCGTCGAGTACCAGGGGCCGGCGTCGCCGCAGCCGGCGGGCCCTGCCCCCGCGACGAACGCCGCGGCGACGCTCGCGACCGCGGCTGCGACGCCAACGAGAAGCCCTGCAATTTCGCTGCGAAGGCGTGATTTCATGCTTGACCCGGTAAAGGTAGTAACATTACAACATTCCTACGTCAAACACATTTCAGTGTTCGCTGAGCGCCGCGGAGCACGATCACGCGGCCTTCCGATGAAGGCAATAGTTAAGAGTCTTACTGTCAACTTCTAACTTTGACGGAGTACCCGATGCAGACGTCCTCGACCGCTCGCGCCGCGCTGACCGCCTCGTCCTCGTCGTTGCGGCTGCGGGCCCACCCGCCCGCGCGCGTGTCCGCGACCGCGCGTGCGCTCGGCCTGGCCCTGCTGGTGCTCGCGCTGGCTCCCGCAGGCTGCGGTGACGACGATTCGCCGCCACCCGACGCCTCCGCGCTGCTCGCCGACGCGGCCCCGGCCGACGCGCCCGGCAACGACGCGGCAACGGGAACAGATGCGCCGATCGGCACGCCCGACGCGACGCCCGGACCCGATCCCGCGACGGTGATCGACTGCGGCGAGGACCAGTGTCCGCGTGCCCGCGAGGTCTGCTGCTTCACCGGCTTTCCCACCATCACGACCGCGTGCACCGCCACCGACGCGTGCACCAACCTCACCGCGACCTGCGACGGCCCCGAGGACTGCTCGAACAGCGAGGTCTGCTGCGGCAGCCAGACCGGGGCGGCGTGCAAGCCGGCCGCGGAGTGCACCGGCGGGGTGGCCGCGCAGCTGTGCCACGACAACTCGGACTGCGCGAGCAACAACTGCCACGTCTCGCAGTTCGTCGCGTGGCCGATCTGCTGATGTCTGTGCCCCGCACGAACCGGGCGCCGTACGACGTCGTCCGACCCAATTGGCTGGATGTTCCTACAATGAGACAATTCTCATGGTGACCACCGCGAAGATGATCTCCTCCCGGCGCATCGACCGTGACTCCCCGCTACCTATGTATGTGCAGCTCAAGGATCTCCTCCTCGAGCCGATCGAGAACGGGACGTGGAAGCCGGGCGAGCTCATCCCGGGTGAGCAGGAGCTGCAGATGCTCTACGGGCTGTCACGAACCACGGTCCGGCAGGCGCTCTCCGAGCTGGAGATCGACGGCAAGGTGTCGCGCCACCGGGGTCGCGGGACGTTCGTGTCGGCGCCCAAGCTGACCCATAGTCCGCAGCCCAAGGCCAGCCTCACAGAGTCGTTGCTCGCGCGCGGCATGAGGCCGGGCTGGTGCGTGATCTCCCACGGGCAGGCCGATACCCCGGCCGATCTCTCGGTGCACCTGGGCCTGCGGCCCACGCAGCCGGCGTGGCGGCTCATCCGCCTGCGGCTCGCCAACGACGAGCCCATCGGCGTGCACATCGCCTTTGTGGCGCCCAAGCTCGTCGACGGCATCGACGAGACCCGGCTCGACAGCGGCGGCTCGCTCGACTACCTGAAGGTGCCCGAGCTCATCGTGACCGCCCGCGCCGAACGGGTGATCGAGGCGGTGGCCGCGCGCGGTCGGGAGCAGGAGCTGCTCGAGG
>JBKJOI010000834.1:0-13900 GCA_046595695.1 Haliangiales bacterium
GCCCCTCGGCGCGCTCCAGATCCTGTGGCTGAACATGATCACCGACGTCTTCCCTGCGCTCGCCCTGGCACTCGAGCCCTCGGCACCCGGCATGATGGGGCGGCCTCCGCACGATCCGAAGGAGTCGCTGCTCCCGGCGCGGTTCCTGGCCATGATCGCCTGGCAGGGGTTGCTGCTCGCTGCGGTCACCTTGCTCGCGTTCATCATCGGCATGCGCATGCACGGCGCCGAGGGCGAGGGCCTGAAACGTGCGGTCACCATGACCTTCATGACCATGGCCCTGGTTCAGGTCGTTCACGTCTTCAACGCCCGCTCTCGGACTCGCTCGGCCTTTGATGCACGCCTCTTCACCAACGGCTGGCTGTGGGGCGCCGTGGGCCTGTGCGTTCTCCTGCAAGTGGGCGCGGTCTACGCGCCGTTCTTGCGCGCCGTCCTCCACACCGTTCCGCTCGGCGCGAAGGATTGGGGCGTCGTGATCGGATGCGCTCTGCTGCCGCTCGCCGTCGTGGAAGTCGTGAAGTTGGTCCAGCGCCGGTTCGCGCGGGAAGTCACCGCCTCCAAACGTGTCACGGCGCGGAGTGCGGCTTCGATGATCCCGGTGCTGCCGGACGAGGCTCCTGCCCCGGCACCATCCTCGGGCCTTCGAGCCGATGAAACGCCAGTGCCAGCGTCCACAGCAGTGCGAGCAGGAGAAGATGCCACTTGAAGTCCGAGGCGATCAGGAAGTTGACAACGACCATGTTGCCGACCGAGGTCACGCCGGCGATGGCCACGATCGCGGTTGCGCCGCGCGCGCGAGCGCGGAAGGCGGTGACCGCGACATAGAAGGTGAGCGAGCCCGTGGCGAACATGAATCCGCCCAACACCCAGAATACGTGGCGAAGCCATGCCGAGAGACCGGACGCCGTCGTCTCGAGCGTCGCGAGTGAGGCTCCGAGGTAGCGCGCGTCTTCGGGCAACATCGGCGGACGCACGAACGCAAAGTAGACCCCCACGCCCATGACGATGGCAGACGCCAGCGCAAGCATCGTCGAGGAAGGACGAACTCTCATGGCGCTCGCCCGCCTGCAGCGCACGGCGCGCCGGCCACGCGCGTGCACAGGCCCGCGATCGAGCTTCGCGAGCCCGACGTCCGAACGGAAGTAGAACGGCCAGCATCTGGCGTCCACGACCCCGCGATGCGCTCTGGGTCAACCCGAGCGGCGCACAACCGGTTCTTCAACGCGTCCTCCTGCATGGCGTGGAGGTGTGCATCGTGCGCGCCATGACGTCGGATGCGCCAGCTCTTGGTGCTGGCGGGCTCCCGCTCCAGCGGGATCGCCGGTGACCAGCAAGCCGACCACGAAATGTGGCCGCCATCCTGCACTAGGTGGGATCGCGCACTCGAGCTCGGCCCGACACGAGACCAGGCCTGCATCCGCGCTGTAATGGCACAGAGGGTGCGCCGTCAGATCGGTACAAGGAGGTCATTCGATGCATCCGGCTCACGACGGAACAAAGACCAGGCTAGATGAGCACAACCATGAGGGCCACGTGGAGGCGTCCGCCACGGAACCCTCGAAGGATCCGGTGTGTGGCATGACGGTCGTCGCCGGCGCCTCCAAGGGAGGAAGCCATCCGCACAAGGGGCGCACGTACCATTTCTGCAGCGTGAAGTGCCGCGAGAAGTTCGCCGCGGAGCCGGCGAGGTATCTCGCGAACCTGGCGCCCCAGGCGCAAGCGGAGGCCACACCTCCGCCGGAGCGGCCCGAGCCGGCGCCACCGCAGCAGCCCGGCGCGGCACCGGTCCCCTCGCTCGCGGGCACCACGTACACGTGCCCCATGCACCCCGAGATCGTCCGTCCCGGGCCGGGTAGCTGTCCGATCTGCGGTATGGCGCTCGAGCCAGTCACCGTGAGCCTGACGGACGAGGTGAACCCCGAGCTCGTCGACATGACGCGCCGGTTCTGGATCAGCGCCGCGCTCACCCTGCCCGTCTTGTTCCTGGCCATGTCCGACTTGCTGCCGGGGATGCCGGTGCAGAAGACGCTCGGGCTCGACCTCCTCGCCTGGCTGCAGTTGGCGCTCGCCACCCCGGTCGTGCTCTGGGGTGGCTGGCCCTTTTTCCAGCGCGCCTGGATCTCGATCACGACCTGGAAGCTCAACATGTTCACGCTGATCGCGCTCGGCACGGGAGCGGCCTACGTCTTCAGCGTGCTGGCCGTGCTGGTTCCGAGCGCGTTGCCCCCGGCGATGCTCGGCCACGGCGGCAGCGTTCCGCTCTACTTCGAGGCCGCGGCCGTCATCACGACCCTGGTGCTGCTCGGCCAGGTGCTCGAGCTACGTGCCCGCGGCGCGACGTCGAGCGCGCTGCGCGCGCTGCTCCAGCTCGCGCCCAATACGGCGCGACGCCTGTCCAGCGAAGGCGGAGAGGAGGACATCCCGCTGGCGCACGTGCATCTCGGCGATCGCCTGCGCGTTCGCCCCGGCGAGAAGATCCCCGTCGACGGCGTCGTTCTCGAAGGCACCAGCTCGGTGGACGAGTCGATGATCACGGGCGAGCCGATCCCGGTCGAGAAGACGGTCGACGAGCGCGTCACCGGCGGCACCGTCAACGGCACCGGCGGATTCGTGATGCGCGCGGATCGGATCGGTGCCGACACCCTGCTCTCGCAGATCGTTCGCATGGTCTCCGAGGCGCAGCGGAGCCGCGCACCCATCCAGCGTCTGGCCGATCGGGTGGCCAGCTGGTTCGTGCCCACGGTCGTGCTCATCGCGATCGCCACGGCCGTCGTCTGGGGCCTCTTCGGGCCCGAGCCCCGGTTCGCCTATGCGCTCGCGAACGCCGTGGCCGTGGTGATCATTGCCTGCCCCTGCGCGCTCGGGCTGGCCACGCCGATCTCGATCATGGTCGCCACCGGGCGCGGAGCCCAGGTGGGCGTGCTGATCAAGAACGCCGAGGCCCTCGAGCTGCTGGAGAAAGTCGACACGCTCGTCGTCGACAAGACCGGCACGCTGACCGAGGGCAAGCCCAAGCTGGTCTCGCTCGCGGCGGCAGCAGGCACCGACGAGAACGAGCTGCTGCGGCGCGCCGCCGGGCTCGAGAACGCCAGCGAGCATCCACTCGCCGCGGCGATCGTCGGTGGCGCCAAGACACGCGGACTGTCCGTCCCCGAGGCCAGCGACTTCCGCTCGATCACCGGAAAGGGTGTGACCGGCAAGGTGGACGGCCGTGCCGTCGCGCTCGGCAACAAGGGCCTGCTCGCTGACCTGGGCGTGGACCCGGGCGCGTTCGCCGAGCGTGCCGAGGAGTGGCGGCGCGACGGGCAGACCGTCATGTACGTCGTCATCGATGGCGCGTTCGCGGGGCTCATCGGCGTCGCCGATCCCATCAAGGCCACCTCCGCCGAGGCCGTGGGCATGCTGCACGCCGAGGGCATCCGCATCGTCATGGTCACGGGCGACAGCCGGACCACCGCCGAGGCGGTGGCGCGCAAGCTGGGCCTCGACGAGATCATCGCCGAGGTGCTGCCGGAGCAGAAGATCGACGTCGTGAAGAAGCTGCAGGCCGAAGGCCATGTCGTCGCGATGGCCGGCGACGGCGTCAACGACGCACCCGCGCTCGCCCAGGCCGACGTCGGCGTCGCCATGGGCACCGGCACCGACGTGGCCATGCAGAGCGCGGGCGTGACGCTCGTGAAGGGCGACCTGCGCGGCTCAGCCGCCAGAACCTCTTCTTCGCGTTCATCTACAACGTCCTGGGTGTGCCGATCGCCGCGGGCGTGCTCTACCCGTTCACCGGGCTGCTCCTGAACCCGATGATCGCCAGCGCCGCGATGAGCCTGAGCTCGGTGTCGGTGATCGCGAACGCGCTGCGACTGCGCCGGGCTCCGCTCTAGGCGCGACGAGGGCCGTAACCGCCGAGGTTACAGAGTGGCCGGATGCCCTTGGTACGATAGCTCGCCCGCGGCCGCCAATCCGAACGATTCAGAAGAGTTGGCTACACACTCCGCCGCCGCCATCACGCTCTTGCCTCGGACGCCTGCTGCTGGAGAGTTGACGTAACCGGCAGGATCGACCATTCGTATAGGAGCCATGCGACGTAGCCTGCGCAGAACCGCGGCAGCACTCGTGATGCTGCCGCTCCTCCTCCTCGCGGGGGTGGCGCAGGCGTCCGTGCGCTACCACTGCCGGATGGACGGGCAGACGCGGAGCACCTGCTGCTGCGGCGAGCCCGAGAGGCAGACGCCGCACTCGGCTCCGACCATCCAGCGGACGTCCTGCTGCGATACCGAGGTTCGCGCGAACATCGCGTCGGCTCCGGCCACCCAGAGCCCTGACACGCGCGACGGCGCGGTCGCCGCGACGCTGCCGGTAGAGTCGCCCACGATCGTCGTCACGCCGCCGCTGCCGCTTCACGTCCGGATCGCCTCGCACGAGATCGAAGCGCGGCCACCGCGGATCGCCATCGTTCTGCTCAAGTCGTCCCTGCTCATCTGATCGCTCCCGTCGCGTCCCTGTGACCGATGGACCGGGCGTTGCCCGGAGAGGAGCGATCGATGTCGACCGTACGTATGTGGGCCCTCGGGGCCTTGTGGGCGGGGGCCGCCGCCTGTGCAGCCCCTGGCTATGTCCAGTTCCCTGACTCCGTACCCGCGCTCGAACCGCGAGCGGGCGGCGCCGCGACCGAAACCGACGAGGCTTCCCTCGGTGAGCGCCCCACCCTCGCCGCCGTGGTGCGCCTCGCCCGGGTCCGGAATCCCGAGCTACTCGCCGCGCGCGCACGCGCCGAGGCGGCGTTCGCTCGAATTCCTGGCGCCGGCAGGCTTCCTGACCTGGAGCTGAAGATCGAGATCTGGGGCGCCCCTCTGGCGCGGCCCTGGGCCCTCGAGGACTCCGACACCATCATGCTCGGCGTACGGCAGGCCTTCCCGGCTGCGGGGGTTCGCGGGGCCGAATCCGACGCCTTCGCAGAAGAAGCGCGCGCCGCCGCGGCGACCTTGCGGGCCACCGAGCTGGACGTCGTTCGCGACGCCGAGCAGGCCTGGGCGGCGTACGAGCTCGCGGATCGCGCGCTCACGATTCATCGCGACCACATCGAGGTCGCGAGCCGGCTGGTCGAGGTGGCCACGACCCTCATCTCGTCCGGTCGCGCCACGCAGGACGACGTGCTCCGCCTGGATCTCGAGCGAGCTCGCCTGCACCGCGACGTCGTCCGCTTCGAGCGCGACCGGCGCACCGCGAGCGTGAAGCTGAACGCGCTCATGGGACGCGACTCGCGTGCCCCACTCGGAACGCCGCCGCCGGACGCGCCGCCACCGGTAGCGCTTCCGTCCCTGGCTAGCCTCGAGCAAGGCGCGCTCGAACGCCGGCCCGAGCTCGCCGCCGCGTCGCACCGCCTGCGTGCCGGCAAGGCTCGTACCCACGCACGCCAGCGCGAGGCGCGCTGGCCGTCGTTCATGGTCGGCGCCGACTACTGGCTCATGCCGGATGGCCCCGTGACCAACGGCTACGGGCTCATGCTCTCGGTCAACCTCCCGTGGCTGAACGGGGCGCGCGGAGACAGCGTCCGGGTCGCCGAGGCCGAAACCCGCGTCGACGAGCGGGAAGCCACCGGGCTGCGGACCCAGGTCCTCGCCGAGGTGGGCGAGGCCTACGCAGGCGTCGAAGCCGCACGCCGCTCGCTCGCCATCGTGGACGAGGACCTGATGCCGCGTGCCGAGCGTGCCTTCGAGGCGTCGCGGAGCAGCTTCGCGACGGGACGCGGCTCGACCCTCGCGATCCTCGATGCGCTGCGCGCCTGGCTCGACCTCCGCATGGAGCGAGCCGTGGCTCGCGTCGAGCTGGACGTCGCGTGGTCCGAGCTGGAACGCGCCAGCGGCGGCGAGGTGACACCATGAGCGAGATCACGCAGGACGCACCCATCGCGCACGACGCGATGCCCGAAGGCCACGAGGCGCCCCCGCCCGGCGTACGCGTGATGGCCCTCGTCCGCTGGCTGCTGGTCGCCCTCATGGCGGGAGCGGCGCTCTGGAGCGTCGGCTCGTCGGTGGGATGGTTCGGCGCCGGCGCGGACGAGCACGCGCACCAGGCGAAGTACTACTGCCCGATGCATCCGCAGATTGTCTCCGACCACCCGGGCGAGTGCCCGATCTGCCACATGACCCTGGAGCCGATGCCGGAGCACCTCGGCGCGGACACCGCTCCGCAGACGAGCGACGTCCCCGGCCTGGCGACGATCACGCTCACGCCCGAGCGCGTGCAGCTCACCGGCATGCGCACCGCCCAGGTGCAGCGCCAGGCGCTCGGCGGCGATCTGCACACGATCGGCACGGTCGCCGCCAACGAGAAGGGGCTGGCCGTGGTCAGCCCGCGCTTCGAGGGCTGGATCGAACGGCTCGCCGTCGGCGAGACCGGCAAGCACGTGACCAAGGGCCAGCTACTCGCCACGGTGTACAGCCCCGAGGTGCTCGCGGCGCAGCAAGAGCTACTGAACGCGCGCCGCTGGTCAGCCCCGGGCACGGGCAGCGCCGCCGCACCGATCGAGATCGAGCAAGCCGCGCGCCGGCGCCTCGAGCTGCTCGGCATGACCGCCGCCGACATCGACGCCATGGTCGCAAGCGGGACCGCGTCGCGCACGGTGCCGCTGCGCGCGCCGCGCGCCGGACACGTGATCAGCAAGAACGCCATCCAGGGCGCACACGTCGAGCCAGGCGCGCCGCTCTTCGAGATCGCTGACCTCTCGACGGTCTGGGTGCTCACCGAGGTCTACGAGCAGGACGCCGCGCGCATCCGCATCGGCCAGGAAGCGACGATCTCGCTGAGCGCCTACTCCGGCGAGATCTGGAAGGGCCTCGTCACGTTCGTGCAGCCGACGGTCGACGCGATGACGCGCACGCTCCAGGTGCGCATCGAGCTGCCCAATCGCGACCTGCGGCTCAAGCCCGGCATGTACGGCGACGTGACGCTCGCCGCGCCGCCCACCGACACGCTGACCGTGCCCGGTGAGGCCATCGTCGACACCGGCGGCGTGCAGTACGTCTTCGTCGCCAAGCCGGGCGGTGAGTTCGAGCCCCGGCGTGTCCGCGTGGGGCTCCGCTCGGGCGCCAGTGCCGAAGTCCTCGAAGGCCTGCGCGAGGGCGAGCTGATCGTCACGACCGGCAACTTCCTCCTCGACTCGGAGAGCCGCCTGCGCGCGACCGCGCCGAGCGGCACGAGCAAGTGAGCTAGCCATGGTCGCTCGCATCCTCGACTTCTGCGCGCAGAACCGTTTCCTGGTCTTCCTGGGCGTCGGCCTCGCGCTGCTCGGCGCGTTCTGGTCCATCCGGCACATCAAGCTCGACGCCATCCCGGACCTCTCCGATCCGCAGGTGATCATCTTCAGCGAGTGGTCGGGGCGCAGCCCGACGCTCGTGGAAGACCAGGTCACCTACCCCATCGTCTCGGCGCTGGTCTCCGCGCCGCACGTCGAGGACGTGCGCGGCTACTCGATGTTCGGCATGTCGTTCGTCTACGTGCTCTTCGAGGAGGGCACCGACATCTACTGGGCGCGCAGCCGCGTCAACGAGTACCTGGGCGGCATCCGTGCCCGCCTTCCCGAGGCCGTCGAGCCGGTGCTGGGCCCCGATGCCTCGGGCATCGGCTGGGTCTTCCAGTACACGCTCGTCGACAAGTCCGGCAAGCACGGCCTCGACGACCTGCGAACGTTCCAGGACTTCACGCTCCGCTACGCCCTCGGCAGCGTCCCCGGCGTCGCCGAGGTGGCCAGCATCGGCGGCTACGAGAAGCAGTACCAGGTCACCGTCGATCCCGCGAAGCTGCGCGCGTACGGGGTCACCCTCGATCAGGTCAGCGAGAGGATCCGCGACTCCAACAACGACGTCGGCGGACGCGTCCTCGAGATGTCCGGGCGCGAGTACTACGTGCGCGGCCGCGGCTACATCGCCAGCCTCGCCGACATCGAGAGCATCACGCTACGAGCCGACGGCCCCGAGGGCCGCCCGGTGCGCGTCAAGGACGTCGGGCAGGTCCGCTTCGGGCCCGACCTGCGCCGCGGGCTCCTCGAGTGGAACGGCGAGGGCGAGGCGGTCGGCGGCATCGTGGTGATGCGCTACGGCGAGAATGCCCTCGACACCATCGAGCGCGTGAAGCAGAAGCTCGCCGACCTGGAGCCCGGCATGCCCCAGGGCGTCGAGGTCGCCATCGCCTACGACCGCTCGGACCTCATCCATCGGTCGATCGACACGCTCGAGCACGCCCTCCTCGAGGAAGCCATCGTCGTGGCGCTGGTGATCATCCTGTTCCTGCTCCACCTCCGCAGCGCGCTCCTGCCCATCCTGTCGCTGCCGATCGCGGTCGCGCTCGCGTTCATCCCGATGTACCTGCTCGACATCCCGTCGACCATCATGAGCCTGGGCGGCATCGCCATCGCCATCGGCGCCACCGTCGACGCCGAGATCGTGATGATCGAGGCCGCGCACAAGAAGCTCGAGCACGCGCCGCCCGGCGCCGACCGCCGCGCCCTGCTCGCCGAGGCGGCGCGCGAGGTCACGCCGGCCATCTTCTTCTCGCTGCTGATCATCGCGGTCTCGTTCCTGCCCATCTTCACGCTGAACGGCCAGGCCGGCCGGATGTTCAAGCCACTCGCCTATACCAAGACGTTCACCATGCTGGCGGCGGCGCTCCTGTCGATCACGTTCGCACCGGCCTTGCGCGACACGCTCATCCGCGGCCGCATCCGCCCGGAGCACCGTCATCCGGTCTCACGCTTCATCGTCGCGCTCTACAAACCGTTCGTGTACGTCGCGCTGCGCCGCCCGAAGTCCACGATCGCGATCGGCCTGCTCGCCATGCTCTCGGCCGTGCCGCTCGCGCGTTCGCTCGGCCACGAATTCATGCCGGCGCTCAACGAGGGCGACCTGCTCTACATGCCCATCACGCTGCCGAATCTCTCCATCGAGCAGGCCAAGTCGCAGCTGCAGATGCAGGACCGGATGCTGCGCCAGTTCCCCGAGGTCGAGACGGTGTTCGGCAAGATCGGTCGCGCCGAGACCGCCACCGACCCGGCACCGATCACGATGGTCGAGACCACCGTGCGCCTGAGGCCGCGCGAGCAGTGGCGCAAGCGGCACGAGGATCGCTGGTGGTCCGGCTGGGGCCCGGGCTGGCTGGACGGCGGGCTCCGCCGCGTGTGGCCCGACGAGCGCCCGATGACCTGGGAAGAGCTGACCAGCGAGATGAACGCGCGCATGCAGTTCCCGGGCTGGACCAACGCGTGGACGATGCCGATCAAGACCCGCGTCGACATGCTCACGACCGGCATCCGCACGCCCATCGGCATCAAGGTCTTCGGCACCGATCTGGAGCAGATCGAGAAGATCGGCACGACGCTCGAACGCCTGCTTGCGTCCATCCCGGGCACGCGCAGCGTCCTGTACGAGCGCAACCTGGGCGGCCTCTACGTCGACATCGTGCCCGACCGGCAGAAGCTCGAGCGCCACGGGCTCACCGTTGGAGACGTCGAGCGCACCATCGAGGCGGCCGTGGGCGGGACGCGCGTCACCACGACGATCGAGGGTCGCAACCGCTTCTCGGTGAACGTCCGCTATCCGCAGGACCTGCGCGGCGACGTCGAGGCGCTCCGTCGTGTGCTCGTCGACGTGCCGGGCGGGAGCGGCACACGCACCCTGCCGCTCGGCCAGCTCGCCGACATCCAGGTCACCGGCGGGCCACCCATGGTCCGCGACGAGGACGGCCTGCTCGTTGGCTACGTCTACGTGGACATCGACTCCGCCCAGCGCGACATCGGCGGCTACGTCGACGACGCCAAGCGCGTCGTAGCCGCCGCCCAGGCGCGCGGCGAGCTCGCCCTGCCGGCCGGCTACTTCCTCAAGTGGACCGGCCAGTACGAGCTGATGCAAGAGATGGTCGCGCGCATGAAGATCGTCATCCCCTTGACGTTGCTCATCGTGATCATCCTGCTCTTCCTGCACTTCAAGAACCTCGTCGAGACGATGATCGTGCTGCTGTCGATCCCGTTCGCGCTGGTCGGCAGCGTCTGGCTGCTCTGGGTGCTCGACTACCGGCTCTCGACCGCCGTGTGGGTCGGCGTGATCGCGCTCGTCGGCCTCGCGACGCAGACCGGCATCGTCATGATCGTGTACATCGACGCGGCGTTCGAAAGGCGCAAGCGGGCGGGCAAGATCCGTGACTTGAACGACATCATCTGGGCGCACATGGAAGGCACGGTCCTGCGTGTACGCCCGAAGCTCATGACCGTGGGCACCATGCTGTTCGGCCTGGTGCCGCTCTTGTGGGCGACCGGCTCGGGCGCCGACGTCATGAAGCGCCTCGCCGCGCCCATGGTGGGCGGGCTGCTCACGTCGGCGTTCCTGACGCTCGAGATCATCCCCGTGATCTACACGTACTGGCGCCTGGAGCAGCTCCTCCACGAACGCCTCGTCGAGGTCGCGCCGCTCACGCGGGCCTCGCTGCGCGCCTCGGCCGCCGTGCACGGGCTCGGCTGGCTCGTGCTCGTCGGGCTCGGCATCACCATGATCTACGTGGACATCCCGTCCCGCACCGTCCAACTTCTCGCCGGCTCGGCGGTGCTCGGCATCGTCGGCGCCGCGATCTTGTATCTCGTCGAACGTCCCGCCGCGTGCCGCCTCGTCTGGCCGCCCGCGGTCACCCTCAGCGAAAGGAAACCCGCATGACTGCTCGTACCCTCGCCCTCGCTTCCGCTCTGCTCGTCACCGCGGCCGTCGCCGGCTGCGCGAAGAAGGAAGCAGCCCCGGCCGACAAGCCCACGCCGCAGCCCGCCGCGGCCCCCGCAGTGGCCGCCACGCCCCGACAGCTCGACATCGTGGTCACCGAGAAGGGATTCGAGCCCGACCAGCTGACGGTGAAGAAGGGCGAAGCCGTCCAGCTGGCCTTCACGCGCAAGACCGACAAGACCTGCGCCAAGCAGGTCGTCCTGCAGCTCGGCGACGGCAAGAAGATCGAAAAGCCGTTGCCGCTCGACGAGACCGTCCTGATCGGCGCGACCTTCGCCCAAGGTGGCCAGCTGCGCTACGCCTGCGCCATGGACATGTTCGCGGGGGTGATCACCGTTGAATGATCAACGGCCGACAGGATCCAGGAGCGCAGCAGCGTGGCTCATCGCGTCGGTCGCTCCGCCTCGAGCCAGGCGCCCTGAGGCATGGCTGGTCGCATCTCTCGGGTCTCTCTCATCCGCACCGCGACGATGACGCCCGAGGCTCCCGTCAGCGCGGCGACGAGCCAGATCGCCGCGTCGAGCCCGAAGGCGTCAGCCGTGACACCGGCGAGCACGGCGCCGAACGCATAACCCAGATCGCGCCACAACCGGTACACACCGACCGCCGACGCCCGCCAGCTCGGGTGGGCGACGTCGCCGATCGCGGCCAGGAGCGTGGGGTAGACCATCGCCGTGCCCAGGCCCAGCAACACGCCACCCAGGACGAAGCCGGCAAACGCGTGCGTCAGTACGATCAGGGCGATGCCTGCCGCCTGCACCCACATGCCAGAGGCGATGAGCCACTTGCGCCCGAGACGATCCGAGAGTGCCCCGGTGAACAGCTGGCCGATACCCCACACGCCCGGGTAAATCGCGGCAAGCCAGGCAATACGCCCCAGGCTCATGCCCGAGGCCGCGAAGAACACCGGGAACAGCCCCCACGCCATGCCATCGTTCAGGTTGTTGACGAGTCCGGCCTGGCACACCGACGAGAGCTCACGGTCGCGAAAGGTGGTACGCACGAAGATCTCGCGCGCCGAGAGGACCTCGGGGCGCGGCCCATCTGCGTGGTTCGCAGCTTCCAGGCCGGCGTGGTGCATCGTCTCGCGCACGAAGAGCACCGACAGCAACAGACCCGCCACGACGAACGCCACACCCAGATAAAACGGTGCCGGCCGCAGGCCGTAGATCGACGCGACATAGCCGGTGGCGAGGGCCGAGGCCGCGACAGCCAGGTAGCCGGCGAACTCGTTGAGCCCCATCGCCAGCCCCCTTCGCTCCGGGCCGGCGAGGTCGATCTTCATGATCACCGTCGTCGACCAGGTGAGCCCCTGGCTGGTGCCGAGCAGAACGTTGGCTGCGAGCACCCAGTTCCACGATGGTGCCCACATCAGCAGAAATGGCACGGGCGTGGCGACGAGCCAGCCGGCGATGAGCACACGCCTGCGGCCGAACGAGTCCGACCAGCGACCTGCGAAGTAGTTGGTGATCGCCTTCACGACCCCGAAGACCACGATGAACGAGAGGATCGCGGCGCGGGCCACGAGGTGGAACTCTTCCGCGGCGATCGCTGGCAAGATCGAGCGCTCGAGGCCCACCATCGCCCCGACGAAGGCGTTTACCAGCACGAGCAGCGAGAACTGCGCCAGGTTCTGCCGGATGCCGAGGCGCAGAGGCGGCCTCAAGAGGTTGCGCCGCGGTTGTGGCGCAACGTCGCTTCCATGTCAGCGGGCTTGCCCTGCACATGGGCGCCGACCTCGTCGACGAAGTCGGCGGCCGAGAGCTGCAGCAGCGGGTTCCAGCGCTTCTCGAAGGCCAGCGTGCTCATGGGTTTGCCGCTCATGCCCACGCCGCACGCGGATCCGGCGAAGTGCGCGGGATAGATCTCGATCGCGTCAGGAAGCGTGAGCAGCTTCTCGTGCAGGCTCCGGCGCAGCTCGGCAGCGTTCTGGCGCTCGTGACCGGGGAGGTCGGGCCGGCCCACCGCGCCCACGAAGAGCGTGTCGCCCGTGCACACGAACCACGGCTCCGGTCCTCGCCGCAGGTCGCTCACCACCAGGCCGATGCTCTCGGGCGTGTGGCCGGGCGTGTGCAGGACGCGCACGATCGTGTTCCCGAGCTCGATCACCTGGCCGTCGTCGAGCGGCTCGAACGCGAAGGCCACGTCCGCCGAGCGGTGCAGGCCGTAGCTCGCGCCCGTGCGCTCGGCCAGCGACCGGCCACCCGAGCGATGGTCGGCATGGACGTGGGTATCGATAACATGCGTGATGCGCATATCCTTCGCTGCGGCGAAGTCGACATACGCCTCGACGTTCTTTTCCAGGGGATCGACGACACAGCAGAGCCCTTTGCTCCCGCACCCGAACAGGTACGACGCACAGCCCGTCTCGTAGGCATAGAACGGCCGAAAGATCATGACGCCCTCCCCGCACCGGCCGCCACCGGGAGCCCAGCGGCGCGCCACTCGGCCACACCGTCCTCGGCGCGCATCCCGGTGATGCCGCGCTTGCGTAGCTCGATTAGCGCCTTGAGCGCGTACACGCAGTAGGGGCCGCGGCAGTAGGCGACGACCTGCTTTCGCTTCGGCGCCGACCTGGCCCAGCTCTTGACCTCATCGAGCGGGACCGAGACCGCACCCTCGATGTGCCCCTGCTCGAACTCCTCGATCGGCCGCACATCGATCAAGGTCACCGCCCCGCTCTCGAGACGCTTCGCCAGCTCGACGCGGCCGATGGGCTCGAACTCGTCGCGACCTTCGAGGTACTCGCGCGCCACCACGTCCAGCTCGGCGAGCTGCAGCCGGGCGGTGTCCCGGAGCGCGTGCCAGAGCGTCGCCACGGTTGGGCTGGCCAGCCGGTAGAAGATCCGCTGCCCGTCGCGGCGCGTGTCGACCAGGCGTGCCGCGTACAGCGTCTGGAGATGCTGCGACGCGTTGGCCACCGAGAGCTCGGCCTCGCGGGCGAGCGCGTCGACCGAGCGCTCACCCTGGGCCAGGAGATCGAGCAATTCCAGGCGACTCGGCGAGGCCAGTGCCTTTCCGACGCGGGCGAACTGCTCGTAGATGCGTTGCTTGGCGGCGTGGGACACGGCTTTCCTTTTAATTCAATTGATTAATTGAATACGCGCGTTCGCACGTCCCGTCAAGCGCCAACATTCGCCGGAGGT
>JBKJOI010000842.1:0-9426 GCA_046595695.1 Haliangiales bacterium
CTCGGCACCATGCTGGCGTCGGGCGTGCCGCTGCTCAAGTCGCTCGACGTCGCCAAGGACATCCTCGGCAACGCGGTGCTCAAGAAGGTCATCGAGGGCGCGCGCGAGCAAATCCAGCAGGGCGAGTCGATCGCCGGCACGCTCAAGAAGTCGGGCGAGTTCCCGCCCATCGTGACGCACATGATCGCCGTCGGTGAGCGTGCCGGCCAGCTCGAGCAGATGCTGGCCAACGTGGCGACCACCTACGAGCTCGAGGTCGAGACCAAGCTGGGCAAGCTCACGTCGATCCTCGAGCCGCTCATCATCGTGCTCATGGGCGGCGCGGTCGGCTTCATCGTGTTCTCGATCCTGATGCCGATCATGCAGATGAACCAGTTCGCGCAGTAGCGCGTCGAGTCTCAGAAGAAAACTGTCGGAAAGAAACGATCGCGACAATGGAGCCCGTCATGAACATGGAAAGCGTCGAAGTACAGGAAGATTCGCAGGCGCCGAGCGCGGTGCGCGCGGCCGTGCGTGCGGCCCATCCGCAGGCCGGCATGACCCTCATCGAGATCATGATCGTGCTCGCGATCATCGCGCTCGTCATGGGGCTGCTCGTCGGTCCCGCCGTCATCAACTCGCTGCAGAAGGCCAAGATCGACGCCGCGCGCGCGATGACCAAGCAGATCGAGGGCGCCTACGCCAAGTGGGCGATGGACGCCGAGAAGGACTGCCCCGACTCGATCGACGACCTCAAGCAGGCCCTCGGCAAGAAGAAGGTCGATCAGGTCAAGGATCCGTATGGGCACGAGTACGTGCTCAAGTGCGGCGATCAGGCGCCCGAGGAGTGCGAGGGCTTCTGCGTGCTGTCGATGGGCAAGGACGGCAAGGAAGGCACCGCCGACGACATCAAGAGCTGGGGAACGACGGCGAAGCAGTAAAAACGCCACCTCGCGCGTTGATGAAACATGACCATGCAAACCGCAGAGCCCCGAGTGATCGAGACCACGTCCAGCCACGAAGCGATCGCGCGCGCGCCGCGCCGGCAGGCCGGCATGACGCTGATCGAGATCATGATCGTGCTCGCGATCATCGCGCTGGTCATGGGCCTCCTGGTCGGTCCCGCGGTCATCAACTCGCTGCACGACGCCAGGGTCAGGACGGCGCGCCTGATGTCCCGGCAGATCGAGGGCGCGTACGCGCGCTGGTCGATGGACACCAACGAGACCTGCCCCGACTCCCTGGACGCGCTCAAGCCGGCGCTGGGCCGACGCGTGAGCGACACGATCAAGGATCCCTGGGGTCACGAGTACGTGCTCAAGTGCGGCGACACCGCGCCCGACGCGTGCGCCGGGCGGCTGTGCTCGCTCTCGGTCGGCCGGGACGGCAAGGAAGGCACGGAAGACGACATCAAGAGCTGGACGGAGGCGACGCAGTAGCGCGGTCCCCGCGTCCTACTCCGACCATTCGTATGCAGCCCATTCGTTCACATGGCTCCCGTCCGGCCGGCCTCACCCGCCAGGCCGGTATCACGCTCATCGAGATCATGATCGTGCTCGCGCTGATCGGGCTGCTCGCGCTGCTGCTGCCGCGCCAGATCCGGCAGGCGCGCAAGAGCGAGCTGCGCGGTGACGCGTCGCGCATCGCCGCGGTGATGCGCTCGGGCTACGACCGCGCCGCGGCGACCGCCGCGCACCACCGGCTCATCATCGATCTCGACGAGGACACCTTCCAGCTCGAGCGCTGCGAGGGGCCGATCCGCATGGTCCGCTCCATCGACGAGGCGCACGCGCAGGAGGCGCAGTCGATCGCGGCGCAGCTGGCCACGCCGCCCGAGGCGCCGCCGCCGATGGATCCGACCGGGCAGACGGCCAACCCGAGCGCGCCCGGTGCGCTGGGCGGGCCACAGGTCGACTCGCAGGTGGGCGCGAGCGGCGCGCCGCTGCCGTGCACGCCGGTGAAGGGCGCGCTGGGCAAGCCGCAGGCGCTGGCGGGCAAGGCCGGCATCAAGTTCAAGCAGGTGTTCGTGGCTCACCTCGAGAAGCCGGCCGACGACGGCAAGGTCACCATCAACTTCTTCCCGCTCGGCCGCGGCGAGCGCGCCGTGGTCACGCTGATCGACGGGGAGGAGCACATCTACTCGGTGCGCCTGCACGCGCTCACCGGTCGCGCCCAGATCTCGGAGGGCGAGTACCGCCGCCCCGAGGATCTAGTGAACCGCGAATCGGAAGAGGAGTCGTCGCGATGAGCACGCCACGCACGCCCCGCACGCAGCGCGGCTTCACCCTCGTCGAGGTCATGATCGCGCTGGCGATCCTCTTCGGCGCGCTGGTCATGATGCTGTCGCGCGTCACCGCCGACGTGCAGTCGACCAACAAGGCCAAGCTGCTCACCGCGGCGACCGGCCTCGCGCACGCCAAGATGCTCGACCTCGAAGAAGAGCTGCTGTTCAAGGGCTTCCAGGAGACCGCCGAGGAGATCGAGGGCGACTTCACCGACGAGGGCTTCCCGCGCTACACGTGGAAGGCGACCATCGAGAAGGTCGAGCTGCCGCCGATGGCGAAGCTGCAGGCCGGCCAGCAGGGCGAAGGTGGAGGCGACGGCGCCGGCGGGGTCGGCTCGGGCATCACCGGGCTCATGGGCGCGGGCGGCGGCAACGCCACCGCGGCGGCCGGCTCGGCGGCGCTCGCCGGTCAGTTCGAGATGGTCTCGCAGATTCTCGAGCAGGCCATCCGTAAGGTCACGCTCACGCTCACCTGGAAGGCAGGCCGGCACACCGAGACGCTCACCATCGTCTGCTACTTCAGCGATCCCAAGGCCGTCGACCAGGGCGTGGCCGGGATGCTCGGCGGCGCCGCGGGCGCCCCTGGCGCCGCGGGCGCCGAGGGCGGCACGGGCCCCGGCGACACGGGCAAGGGTCCGGGCACCAGCGGCCCCGGCCGCGGCACGGGAGGCAAGTGATGCGCCGCCGCTCCGCCCACGCCGGCTTCACCCTGATCGAGCTGCTCATCTCGCTGGCGATCATCGGCTTCATGATGCTGATCGCGTGGGGCACGATCATCTCGACGGTGCGCGCCAAGAAGCACTACGAGGCCGTGCAGGACCGCTACCGCGGCGTACGCGTCGCGCTCGGCCGTCTCGAGAAGGACGTCTCGATGGCGTACCTGTCGTCCAACCAGGACACCCTGAACCCCGAGCCGCGCACCTTCTTCGTCGGCGAATCGTCGACGGGCGGCGACTCGCTGCGCTTCTCCGCGCTGTCGCACCAGCGGCTGTACGCGAACGCCAAGGAGAGCGACCAGACCATCGTCTCCTACTACATCGCCTCGGATCCCGACGACCGCAACAGCGAGAACCTGTACCGCCGCGAGAGCCGCCGCACCGCGCAGGAGAAGTGGGACTCGCTGCCCGGCGACACCGACGTGCTGTTCACCGGCGTCGAGAAGTTCGAGGTCGAGTACTGGGACGAGAAGGATCGCGAGTGGGAGGAGACGTGGAACACCACGTCGGCCGACGGCAAGCCCAACCGCCTGCCCGATCGCGTGCGCATCACGCTGGGCTTCAAGGACGAGCGCGGCAAGGACGTCACCTTCATGACGCAGGCGCGCGTGCACATGCCGGAAGTGCTGGTGTTCTTTGCGAACTAGGAACAAGGCGAAGGCGGCGGCCGGCTCGCCCGCGCGCGCCCGCGCGAAGCCGCCGATGTTCACCCAGAAGGGCATCGCGCTGGTCGCGGTCGCCTCGGTGACCGCGTTCATCGGCGTGATCTCCGCCGAGTTCTCCTACAACACCAACATCGACTACGCGCAGGCCGCCAACGCCCGCGACGACATGCGCGCCCACTTCCTGGCGCGCTCGGGCATGAGCCTGTCGCGCCTGGTGATCAAGGTGCAGAAGGACGTCTTCGACAAGTACCGCAAGTACCTGGGCGACCTGCAGCTCGCCGACTACCTGCCCATGATCACGGGCGCGTTCGGCGGCAGCAAGGAAGAGGTCCAGGCGTTCGCGGACTTGGTCGGCGGCATCGACACCGACAACATCAAGGGCCTGGGCCTGCCCGAGGGCGAGTTCGACGTCCAGGTCACCACCGACGACGGTCGCATCAACGTCAACTGCGCGAACGGCGCGGCCGCCACGCAGAAGCAGCTCGAGCTCATGCTCACCGCGATGGTCATGCCGCCCGGCTACGACCGGATGTTCGAGGAGCGCGACGGCGACGGCCAGTTCACCGATCGCCCGACCTTCGTCAAGGCGATCATCGACTGGGTCGACCGCGACACCGCCGGCTACGGCGCGAGCGGCCAGCCCGAGGACTACGGCTACGAGTCGCGCCCCGACCCCTACAAGGCGCGCGACAACTACGTCGACACCATCGACGAGCTGCAGCTCGTGCGCGGCATGGACGAGCGGCGCTGGGCGCTGTTCGGGCCGGCGTTCACGATCTACGGCGGCTGCAAGGTCAACGTCGCGGCCGCCAACGACCTGAACGTGATCATGGCGATCATCGCGCAGGCCGCGAAGGACCCGAACGATCCGGTGCTGCGCGATCTGACCAAGCTGTGGCGCCTCGCCGCGGTGGTCGCGCAGGCGCGCGGCTACGGCATCATGTTCGACGATCTGAACGCCTTCGCCGACTTCGTGAAGGATCCCGCCGCGGCCATGGGCGACCTGGGCGCGGACGGCACGGGCGCCGGCGGCACCGGCACGGGCGGCACGGGCACCGGCGCCGTCGGCGGCACCGCGGGCCAGGCCGCGCAGAACGCCGCGAACCAGATCCAGGGCGTCGAGCTCGACAAGGCCAAGCTCGCGCTGGTCGCGCGCGCCGGCGGCCGCCGCACCTACCGCGTGGTCACGACCTCGCGGATCGGCAAGGTCGAGAAGAAGATCGTCGCCGTCTGGGACACCGACACACAGAATCAGAACGCCCGGGACCCCGCGTACGCGCGCGGCTCGTGGGTCTACTGGCGAGAGGAATAGGCAGAGTCATGGCGCACAGGATCCTCGGCATCGACATGGGCGCGTACAGCGTCAAGGTGGTGGTCGCGCAGAGCGGCCTCCGCCAGACGACGATCGTCGATGTGCTCGAGGCCCCGGTTCCCGCCGGCGACGAGCCTGCCGAGGAGCGCGGCATGCGCGCCCTGCAGGGCCTGATCGCGGCGCACGGGCTCGAGCACGATCTGCCCCACTTCACCATCGGCGGCGACGCGCTGTCGTTGCGCGTCATGGACTTCGCGTTCCACGGCGTCAAGCGCGCCGACATGGAGCGGGCCGTCGGTGGCGAGCTCGAGGGCCTGCTGCCGCACGATCTCGACGAGCTGGTCTACGACTTCGACGTCATGCCCAAGGACGTGCTGGTGGCCGCCGCCGGCCCGGGCGCGGGCACGCCGGTCGCCGAGGACGCGCCGACCTCGCCGCTGGCGCCCGCTGCCCCCACGGTCGCACGGCTCATGGCGACCGCGCCGCTGCCGGGCACGCGCATCCTCGCGGTCGCGACCACGCGCGAGCGCGTCAAGCGCCTGCTCGAGCTGGGCGTGGCGCGCGGCTTCGAGCCGCGCAGCCTGATCGCCGCGCCCACCAGCTACGCGCGCGTGGTCGAGCGCGGTGGCATCGGCGCCGGCGAGCCGGTCGTGGTCGTCGACCTCGGCCACGCGGGCACCGACGTGTGCGTCTGCTTCCGCGGCAAGGTGCTCTACGCGCGCTCGATCTCGCGCGGCGGCAAGCAGGTGACCGCGGCGATCGCGCGCGCCTGGACCCTGCCGTTCGACCAGGCCGAGGCCGCCAAGCACTCCGATGGCTTCATCGCCTCGATTCACGAGCCGGCGCAGTCACCGGCCTGGCAGCGCATCTCCGACGTCATCGCCGTCGAGCTGCAGCCGCTGTCGCGCGAGCTGCGCCAGACCCTGGCGGCGTGCCGCTCGCAAACCGGCGTGATGCCGCGGCGCGTGTTGATCTGCGGCGGCGGCGCGCGGCTGCGTGGCATGGCCTCGTGGGTCGCCGAGGCGCTCGATCTGCCCGTGCTCACGCTCTCCGATGCGAACGTCACCGCGCTGGTCGGCCCCGCGCTCGCCGCGCGCGGCGTGGCGCTGGATCGCGCGTTGCCCGCGCTGGGCGCGGCGCTCGAGGCGGCGACCGGCCGCCCGGCGTTCGACCTGCGCAAGGGCGAGTTCAGCTACCGCACCGACTTCTCCTTCCTGCGCCAGCGCGCCGGCTACCTGGCCGGCGTGGCGCTGATCGTGATCGCGTTCGCGGCCGGCAACGCCTACGCGTCGCTCTACAAGCTCCGCGCCGAGGAGAAGATCCTCGACGAGCGGCTGCGCGTGGCCACCACCGAGCTGTGGGGCGCGCCGGTCGAGGCCTTCGAGGTCGAGACCAAGTTCGGGCCCAAGAAGAACGAGTCGCCGCTGCCCAAGTACACCGCGTTCGATCTGGTGGTCGAGATCTCGAAGCGGGTGCCGGCGCGCGACAAGATCAAGCTCGAGGTCGACGAGATGGACATCAAGAAGGACAAGATCACCCTCAAGGCGACCAGCGACTCGTCGGCGTCGATCGACGAGATCGAGAAGAACCTGAAGGGGCTCCCGTGCTTCGTGGAGGTCCTGCGCGGCAAGGTGCAGTCGGGGACCGCCGACCAGAAGCAGTTCACGCTCACCATCAACCACACCTGCATCTAGCGGACGGCCGCGGAGAACTCACATGGCCTTCGAAGGACTTCGGGAACGCTGGGAACAGATGGCGCCGCGCGAGCGGCGCCTGGGCATCCTGCTCGGCGTGGCGCTGGTGGTGTCGGTGTTCGGCTTCATCGGGCTGCAGATCCGCTCGGGGCTCAAGGACCTCGAGGCCAAGAACGGTGAGACCCGCTACGCGCTCGGCGTGATCGACGAGCACGCCAACGACGTCGCGGTCATCGACAACCGGCCGGAGATCCCGGTGAGCGCGCAGCCGCTCGCGACCTACCTCGAGACCATCGCCACCGAGGTCGGGGTCACCATCCCCGAGCAGACCGAGAAGCCGGCGCAGACGCGCGGCAAGTTCACCGAGCTCTCGATCGACATCCGCATGCGCGGCATCTCGCTCGATCAGCTGGCGCGCTTCCTCAAGCTGGTCGAGACCCGCTCGCCGGTGGTGATCACGCAGCGCCTCTACATCAAGCCGTACGTGAGCGCGCACGAGAAGCTCGACGTCGACCTCACCATCGCGACCTTCGAGCAGGCCAAGAAGCTCAAGCCCGGCAAGGGCGAGGCCAAGGCCACCGATGGCGACGACGCGGACAAGAGCGGGGGCTAACCATGGTCGCGATCAACATCAACGTCAGCGCGGAGCAGAAGAAGTGGATCCGGCGCGCCGGCTACCCGCTGTTCGCGCTGGTCGCCTTTGTCTATGCGATGCACCTGACATTTCCGTACGAGCGCATCGAGCAGAAGCTGCAGGACTGGGCGGGCAACGACTTCGACGTGCGCGTCGAGTCGGCCGGGCCCGGCTGGTTCCCTGGCGACGTCGTGATCAAGGGCGTCTCGTTCAAGTCGCACCCGGCGCGCGAGGGTGACAAGCCCATCGAGCTGAACATCGACCGCATCGATCTGGATCTCGGCCTGCTCGCCGGGATGACCGGCACCACCAACATCGACTTCGAGGCGGTCGTCGGCGGCGGGACCATCGCCGGGCACGTGGTCGCCAACAAGAACGAGGCGCTCATCGACATCCGCTCGCACGAGCTGCCGCTCCAGGATCTGCCCGGCGTGCGCACCGCCACCGGCGGCGTGCCCATGGCCGGTGGCATCTCGCTCGGCGTCGACGTGACCCTGCCCAAGGGCAAGTGGCGCGAAGCGACCGGCAAGGTGACCATCGACTGCGAGGGCTGCACCATCGGCGACGGTGTGGCCAAGATCCGGCCGCAGGCCCCCGGGCAGGCGAACGCCTTCTCCGACGGTGGCTTCACGCTGCCGAAGCTCAAGCTCGGCAAGGTCGGCGGCAAGATCGTGATCGCCAAGGGCCTCGGCCAGTTCGAGGACTTCCAGGGCAAGTCGCCCGACGGCGAGATCTTCCTCGAGGGCGACATCCGCTTCGAGGATCCGTTCGTGAAGTCGCAGGTGACCGCGTACATGCGCTTCAAGGCGGCCGACGAGCTGGTCCAGCGCGAGCCCAAGATGGGCGACATCGTGGCCATGATGAAGGGCCAGGCGCAGCGCCCCGACGGTTACATGGGCCTGCGCATCACCGGCCCGTTCAGCGCCATGCGCTTCCTCGGCTCGAAGACCAGCCCGGTGCCCACCAAGGACAAGGGACTCAAGGACGACGGTCGGCCGCCGCGTCCGTCGTCGGCCGGCGCGGGCATGAACCGCGGCGGCGACATGCCTCCGGACATGGCGCGGCAGCCCGGCGTCGTGCTGCCTCCGCCCACGCCACCGCCGGCCTTCGAGCAGCCGCAGCCCATGCCGATGGACGGCGCGGCCGCGAACGGCGGCAACGGCAACGGCATGCCGCCCGGCGACGTCCAGGCGCAGCCGCCCCCACCGCAGCCGCAGCCGGCCGAAGCCACGCCCCCGCCCTCCGACCTCCGCCCCCAGGGTGAGCTGCGCGCCATGCCGATTGATTCGGATCGGCCGTCGCCCGCGCCGATGCCGGATGGCAACGGCGAGCAGGTCACGCCTCCCGGCGAGCCGCCGCAACAGCCCCCGCAGCAGCCGAACGAGCAGCCCGCCCAGCCGCAGGCACCGCCGACCGTATACTAGGAACGCCGCCGCGGCACGGCACGGCACGCCGCGGCACGCCGCCGCGGCACGGCTATCCCGCGTCGCCGCCGTCGTCGTCGCCCTGTGACAGCCCGGTGCCGGTGTGCGCGGGGCCGTCGTCGGGGTCGCGCTTGCGCCTCTGCACCAGGCCGTAGCGATGGACCTTCTCGTTGAACGTCGAGCGCGACATGCCGAGCGCCTGCGCGGCGCGCCGCTGTGAGCCGTGGCGGGCGAGCGCCTTGGCGAGCACGTGGCGCATGAGATCGTCGAGCTTGATGTTGTCGGGCAGGATGCTGCTGCCGGTCCGTCCGCCCATCGGATCGTGCGGGCCGAGCCCGGGAATCGGCGGGATGGTGCCCGCGGCGACGGCGCGGCGCGCGGGCCCCTCGGGCAGGAGATGGCGCAGCTCAAGGTACTTCTCGCACATGGCCGCGGCGCGGTGCACCGCCTGGCGCAGCTCGCGCACGTTGCCCGGCCAGGTGTACGCGAGCAGCGACTGCATGGTCTCGCTGTCGATCTTGCGCTGGCCGAGCTGCGGCGCGAGCTCGTCGAGGAAGCGGCGCACCAGCATCGCGACGTCACCGGGGCGCTCGCGCAGGGACGGGATGCGCAGCTCGATGCCGGCGATGCGGTGGAAGAGATCCAGGCGGAAGTCGCCCAGGTCGGTCATCGAGCGCAGGTCACGGTGGGTCGCCGCGATCACGCGCACGTCGATCGG
>JBKJOI010000850.1:0-5063 GCA_046595695.1 Haliangiales bacterium
ATGCGGATGCCGCTCGCCGGCACGCCCGAGAGCTCCTCGACCTTCTCGGGCGTGTAGTACGCCATCTGCTTGCGGTAGTCGGCGAAGCTGATGTCCTTGCCGTCGAGCGTGGCCGGCTCGCTGGCGCCGCGGAACGCACAGTGCGCATCCACGAACTCCTTGTGCCAGGTGCCCTGCTCGAGCAGCAGGTGCGCTATTCCGTTGGCGACGGCGAGATCGCCGTGCGGCTTGAACGGCAGGAAGTGGTCGGCGAAGCCGGTCGAGCGCGTCCGGCGCGTGCCGAGGTCGATGATCGTCACCTTCTCGCCGCGCGCGCGCCGGTCGAGCAGGCGCGAGAACAGCACCGGGTGCATCTCCGCGGGGTTGTTGCCCCACAGGATGACCACGTCGCAGGCGTCGAGATCGTCGTAGCACCCGGCCGGCTCGTCGACGCCGTAGGTGCTGAGGAAGCCGGTCACCGCCGACGACATGCACAGGCGTGCGTTGGGATCGATCTGGTTGTTGCCGATCACGCCCTTCATCAGCTTGTTGGCGGCGTAGCCCTCGGGGATGGTCCACTGGCCGCTGCCGTAAAACGCGAAGCCCTTGGGGTCGTGCTGCACGCGCGCGGCGATCACGTCGATCGCCTGCGTCCACGAGATCGCCTCGAAGCGGCCGTTCTTCTTGAGCATGGGCCGGGTGAGCCGGTCCTTGCCGTAGAGCGCGAGGCCGACGTGGTAGCCCTTCACGCACAGGAGACCCTTGTTCACCTCGGCCTTCTGGTCGCCGGCGATGGCCACGACCTGGCCCCGCTTCACGCCCACCTGCACGTGGCAACCGGTACCGCAGAAGCGGCATGGCGCCTTGTCCCAGGTCACGCCGTCCTGCGCCCCCGGCCCCGCCGCGGCGGCCGTGCCGGTGTCACCGAGCGCCAGCCGCGCGGCCGCCAGGGTGGCGACCGCGAGCGCGTTGGCCTTGAGAAACTCTCGCCGATCCATGTCAGGCTCCCTCGTCGGAGAAGTCGACCATCACCACGCTGACGAAGGCCACGCCCGGCGTGCCCTCTAGCTCCTCGAACAACGCCGTGCCGCTCGCCGCATCGGCCGATTCCACGGCCACGGGCAGGAGCAAGCCCGCGCGCGCGCCGAGCGTGAGCGCGGGGTGGCAGGACAGCCGCTCGACCGTGGAGTCGACGGAGGCTGGATCGAGGTGCAGCACGAGCGCAGCGATGGCCATCGATCGCGAAGGACAGCAATGGCCGTGCCACGCCCGCGCCGGTCGCGCTCGTCGGCGTGGCATGTACCGTGCAGAAAGCCGCGGCGTGCTGCTTCGGTGCTCGATCTGGACGCTGCTGGGGACGCTGCTCGGCGTCGGCTGCAATCCCGCCCTGGAACCCGAGCGCCTGCAGCCGCCGCCCGGCGCGCCGCGCTTCGCCGCGACCGTGCGTGCGCCCGAGAAGCTGACCTCGATCGAGGCCACGAGCGACACGCTCAGCCCGGACCCGAACGCGCAGAATCTGCGGGTCGCCTGCGTAACGTGTCATTCCGTGCGCGAAATCCGCCGGGTGCCGCAGCGCGCGGCGGATCTCAAGGAGTTCCACGTCGGCCTCGTGTTCGCGCACGGGGCGCTCGAGTGCGCGAGCTGCCACGCCGAGGGTCAGCCGCCCGGCCTGCACCTCGCCGATGGGGAGCCGCTGCCGATGAGTGAGGCCCTGCGGCTGTGCGCGCAGTGCCACGGGCCGCAGTGGCGCGACTTCCAGCACGGCGCGCACGGCGGCATGCGCGGCCACTGGGACCTCTCGCGGGGTCCGCGCGAGCGCAACCATTGCGTCGATTGCCACGATCCCCATAGCCCCGGCTTCGTCGGCGGCCAACCGGTGCTGCCGCCGCGCGATCGCTTCCTGCCCGCGCCCGAGACCGGCCCCCGCGACCACGTCGACGCGCCCGGAATGAGCAACGACCGATGAGCAACGACCCGAAGCCGAACGCCCCCAACCGCCGCGTCGCCCTCAAGGTGCTGGGCGCCACGCTCGGCCTGGGCGCCTTCGCCCGCGCGCTGGCGCCACTGACCGAGTGGGTCGAGGGCATGAGCGTCGACCAGTTCATGCAGAAGCACTACCGCGAGCTCACCCCCGACGAGCTGCGCGCGGTGCTCGTCCGCCTGGAGACCGCGGCCAAGGCCAAGTTCGGACGCGACGACATCCACATCGCCGACTACCGGCCCCAGGAGGGCGTGCAGTTCGCCTACGCCCTGAACCTGTCGCTGTGCATCGGCTGCCGGCGCTGCGCCGAGGCCTGCCACGAGGAGAACAACCACGACCGGCGCACCAACCAGTCGTACATCCGCGTGCTCGAGATGGAGCAGGGCTCGATGGACATGGAGCGCGGCACCGCCAGCTACGACCACGCGGTGCCCGCGCCGGGCAAGTTCTACATGCCGGTGCAGTGCCAGCAGTGCGAGACCCCGCCGTGCACCAAGGTCTGTCCGGTCCAGGCCACCTGGCAGGAGAAGGACGGCATCGTCGTCGTCGACTACGACTGGTGCATCGGCTGCCGCTACTGCGAGGCCGCCTGCCCGTACCACGCGCGCCGCTTCAACTGGACCGCGCCCGAGGTTCCGGCCGCCGAGATCAACCCCGACCAGAGCTACCTGTCGAACCGCGTGCGGCCGCAGGGCGTGGTCGAGAAGTGCACCTTCTGCCTGCACCGCACCCGGCAGGGCAAGCAGCCCGCATGCCTCGAGGCCTGCCCGACCGGCGCGCGCGTCTTCGGCAACCTGCTCGACCCCGACAGCGACATCCGCTGGGTGCTGCAGAACAAGCGCGTCTTCGTGCTCAAGGAAGAGCTGGGGACCAAGCCGCGATTCTTCTACTTCTTCGACAAATGACCGGGACGCCATGACCACCAAGCAGACCCACGCCGTCACCTACCCGCGCTTCCTGTGGCGCATGACCGTGCAGGCCTTCGACGGCACCTGGCGGTTCTATGCCTGGATGACGTTGCTGACCGCGATCGCGCTGGTCGGCGCCAACGCGTGGGCGCACCAGCTCGCCAGCGGCATGATCATGACCCACCTCACCGACCACGTCTCGTGGGGCCTCTACATCGCCAACTTCACCTTCGGGGTCGGCCTGGCCGCGGGCGCGGTCATGATGGTGATCCCCGCGTACCTCTACGACGATCACGAGATGCACGACGTGGTCATCGTCGGCGAGCTGCTCGCGATCGCCGCCATCGTGGTGTGCCTGGGCTTCATCACCGTCGACCTGGGCCGCCCGGACCGCTTCTGGCACATCGTGCCCGGGCTCGGGCGCTTCAACTGGCCCATCAGCATGCTCACGTGGGACGTGATCGTCCTGAACGGCTACTTCCTGCTCAACCTGCACATCGCCGGCTATCTCATCTACACGCGCTACCTGGGCCGGCGGCCGCGGCGGCGCTTCTACCTGCCCTTCGTGTTCCTGTCGATCGGGTGGGCGATCTCGATCCACACCGTGACCGCGTTCCTCTACAGCGGCCTGGGCGGCCGGCCGTTCTGGAACTCGGCACTGCTGGCGCCACGCTTCCTCGCCTCAGCGTTCATCACCGGGCCGGCCTTCGTGATCCTGCTGCTGCAGATCCTCCGCCGCGTGGCCGGGCTGCAGATGAGCGACGGCCCCATCCTGACGCTCACCAAGGTGCTGCGCGTGACCGTGGTGGTCAACCTCTTCATGCTCGGCTCCGAGGTGTTCACCGCCTTCTACACCGGCGGCGCCCACGCCACGTCCGCGCGCTACCTATTCTTCGGGCTACATGGCCACGATGCGCTGGTGCCGTGGATCTGGACCGCTGTGGCGCTCAACCTGAGCAGCGTGGCGCTGCTGGTCGGGCACAAGCAGACGAACGACCTGCGCTGGCTGAACGCCGCCTGCCTGGCCGCGTTCGCCGGGGTGTGGATCGAGAAGGGCATGGGCCTCATCGTGCCGGGCTTCATCCCCAGCACGCTGCACGAGCTGGTCGAGTACCAGCCCAGCCTGACCGAGTGGAAGATAACCGCGGGCATCTGGGCGCTCGGCTTCATGGTGCTGACCTTGGCGGTGAAGCTGGCGCTGCCGGTGCTGCGCGGTGAGCGGAAGCACGCGTAGCCCGCCGCGAGCACGCCGGCCCCCGGTCACACTTGCGCCACGACCGCGTCCGACCTGATCGCGGTCAACTCGTCGGGACCGTGGCGCGCGCTATGGGTCGGGCATGGAAGCTTCGCTGAAAGGATCGATCGACGAGGAACGCCGCCCGCGCACGCGCCGCAGCCGCGAGCTCTCGGCGCGCGAGGAGCTCGTGAACGGCGCCACCCATGGCGTCGGCGCCACGCTGAGCCTCGCCGGCCTGCTGCTGCTCGTGGGGTTGGCGGGGCGCGACGACGGCTGGCGACTCGCCAGCGCCGTGGTCTTCGGGGCGACGCTCTCCCTGCTCTATGGCGCCTCGGCGCTCTACCACCTGGTCTCCGAGCCACGCCTCAAGCGCACGCTCAAGATCCTCGACCACGCGAGCATCTACCTGCTCATCGCGGGCAGTTACACGCCGTTCCTGCTGGTCACGCTGCGCCACGCGGGCGGGTGGTGGCTGCTGGCCGTCATCTGGACGCTGGCGATCGCGGGCGTTGCAGCCGAGGCAGCGTGGGTCCACCGCCCGCGCTGGCTGTCCGCGGCCGTGTACCTGGCGATGGGTTGGCTGGTGGTGGGCGCCGCGTCGCCGCTCTTGCTCCACCTGCCCCGTGGTGGCCTGTGGCTGCTGGTCAGCGGCGGGCTCGTCTATTCGCTCGGCACGATCTTCTACGTGCTGCACCGCGTGCCCTACATGCACTCGGTGTGGCACCTGTTCGTTCTCGGCGGCAGCGTGTGCCACTTCCTGGCGGTGGCCCTGTACGTGTTGCCGGTACGCGCCTGAGCGGCGCTCGCCGAAGGACTTCGAGGCGGTGGCACATCCGGCAAGATCTGCGCGCGCTCGACGCCAGGAACGCAACGCTTGCGGCCGTTCGGGCGCTTGCAGGCCGCATGGGCTGGTACACGCGCTGCACTGTCGAAGACCAACATGAAGACACTACGGAGC
>JBKJOI010000017.1:0-10957 GCA_046595695.1 Haliangiales bacterium
GGTGAGTGCTCGGCGGGCACGACCACCTGCCAGTTCGGCACCACGCTGTGTGTAGGCGCGACCGGCGCCACGGCCGAGCTCTGCGACCAGAAGGACAACGACTGCGACGGGACGGTCGACGACGGCTTCACCACCCAGACCGATCCGTTCCACTGCGGCGCCTCGTGTGTCGTCTGCAACCTGCCGCAGGCGGTCGAGAAGTGCGTCGCGGGCGCGTGCCAGGTCAACTTCTGCCTGCCCGGCTTCATCGACTTCAACGGCTTGCACGCCGACGGCTGCGAGTTCGCCTGTACGCCCGCAGGCCCCGAGATCTGCGACGGCAAGGACAACGACTGTGACAAGCTCATCGACACCGCGGACCCGAGCATGGTCGCGGCGCCGGCGGGGTTGTGTCTATCGGCGGGCGCGTGCGCCGGCGCCACCGCGGTCTGCGGCACCACCGCCTGCAACGCGACGCCCGCCTTCCACTGCGTCTATGGCGCCGGCGTCGAGAAGAACGCCTGCGGCGCGCCCGTGCTGCAGGAGACCCGCTGCGACGGCATCGACAACGACTGCGACAACGCCGTCGACGACGCCTTCCCGCTCAAGGGCAGCGCGTGCGCCGACACGCTGCTGGGCGAGTGTCAGGGCGAGGGAGCGCTAGTCTGCAACGCCACGCAGAACGGACTGCGTTGCAACATCACCAGCCCGGGCGCCGCGCCCATCGCCGAGCTCTGCAACGACCGCGATGACGACTGCGACGGGGTGCTCGACGAGGGCGCGCCCGACGACCTGGTGCATGTGGTCGCCACCGGCGTCGACTACTACATTTACCGCTACGAGGCCTCGCGCCCCGACGCCAGCGCGGCGTCGATGGGCACCGCCGTCCACCGTTCGTGCTCGAAGCCGAGCGTGCAGCCATGGCGCAGCGTCGACTTCGGCGATGCGCAGGCGGCGTGCGCGGCCGCGGGCCGCCGGCTGTGCGCGGAGAGCGAGTGGGAGCTCGCGTGCGCGGGCACGAGCGGACGGTTCTTCCCGTACGGGAACGTCTACGACCCGAACGCCTGCAACGGCAACGACCACGACCCCAACTGCGCCGGCGTCGACGAGGACGTCTGCCTACCCACCGGCACGAGCTACGACTGCGCGGGCGCGCCGGTCTCGCCCGCGTGCCAGAGCACGTTCGGCGCCTTCGACATGTCGGGCAACCTCAAGGAGTGGACCTCGACGCAGGCGTCGGCGTCCCCGCTGTCGTTCCGGATCCGCGGTGGCGCCTTCGACAGCATCGCCCCGGGGCTGACCTGCCAGTTCGACTTCGTGTCGGCCGAGCCGAACTACCTGTTCGACAACCTGGGCTTCCGCTGCTGCTCGGACACGCCGTGAGGACATCGATGACGACGCGCACGAACAGATGGAAGACGATCGGCGCGCTCACGCTCGGCGTGGCCGTGGCCGGAGGGGCCGCTGCCTACATGGCCGGGCGGGCGCAGGGCGACGGCGTGGCGCAGGTGATGACCTCGAAGTCGCTGCCGGCGTCGACGATCGCCGTGATCGACCCCGAGTCGGGCATCTCGTCGGGTGGCGGCACCACCGACGTCAAGCTGGCGCCCGGCGACGTCATCAGCTTCCGCTTCAACTACACCCCGGTGCCCGACAAGATCGTGCACGGTCTGCAGGGTTACCTGACCGAGTACGTGCCGCCCAACACCGAGGTCGTGGGCGTGCGCTTCATCGACGGCACCGGGCTGACGATCGTACCCGACTACCCCGGCATCGCGGTGAACGACTGCGGCCGCAGCTGCAACGGCTTCAACAGCGTGCCGTCGGCGACCGGCAACCGCAACCTCGGTGACGGCTCGATCTCGCAGCTCTACGCCGACACCGGCATCTTCTTCTCCACCGACGCGCGCACCCGGCGCAACCCCGGCAACGCCTTCATCAGCTTCGCCAACGGCATCCCGATGAGCCCGGCGCCGCAGAACGTCGGCAGCGTCTCCGGCATCCTGGGCACCGGCTCGCCGTTCTTCGCGCACAACTCCTGGGACTGGATCCAGGTGCGCGCCTTCGGCATCGGCGGCGCGGTCTCGGGCAACAACGGCACCGGCAACACGCCCTTCAAGTACGGCTCGCCGGTCGCGGGCCCGCAGACCTTCTACAGCTTCGAGGTCAGCGAGCCGACCGTTAACACCCTGCAGTTCAACGACACCATCGGGCCCTGGCAGCGCGTCAAGTACCCGGGCTCGCAGATCGGCACCGGCGCCGCGATCGTGGGCACCGGCAGCCTCCTGCGCATGAATGTGGACACCGCGCTCGGCTTCGATCTCAAGCCGGCGACGCCGCTGCCGACCGCCACCAACGCGGTCCGCCTGGCCGGCGGCGAGGTCCGCGTCGGCGAACCGCGCTTCGCCGAGGTCACGCTGCGGGTGCTCGCGACGCCCATCGACAACATCCAGAACAAGGACTCCGACTGCGCCGAGACCTTCGGCGGCGACACCTCGGCGGCAAGCGACACGGTGCGCGGCAAGGACAACCCTTGGGGCGTCTACCTGGGCTCACCCGCGTGCGTGTTCCTGGCCCTCCTCTTCGATCTCACCGTCGACAAGACGCTGGCGCAGGGCGGCGACACGATCACGTACACGCTGCACGGCAAGAACCTGTCGGTGAACCCGCAGACCAGCGCGGTGCCGCGCCTGCGCTACGACTCGACGCGCGTCGCCTTTATCTCCGCCACCGGGGGCCCGACCAACCTGGGCACCTGCGACGACGGCTCGGGCTTCGCCTGCCTGCGCTGGCCCGCGGCCACGCTCGCGCCCTCCGACGAGTACACCTTCACCGCCACCTTCACCGTCGGCGGCGGCGGCCACGTCACCAACGTGGCGACCGCCAACTATCGGTCGACGCAGCTGCCCGCGCCTGGCTTCTCGACCCAGGCGATCTCCATGGTCAAGGGTGTTGCGGTGGTGCGCGCGGCGCTCACCGCCCCACAGACCGCGACCGCGGCGGGCGCCACCGTGGCGCTCACCGGGACGATCTCGAACGCCGGCTCGGGCGAGGGCAGCTACGCGGAGCTCGTGGTCGTGCTGCCGGCCGGCTGGACGATCCCGCAGGCGGGTGCGGGCGCGCTGCGCGTCGGCGGTGCGCTGGTCACCTGCAGCTCGGGCTGCGCGACCAACAAGCCCACCTACAACCTTGCGCTCGGCTTCCTGGCCGGACAGGTGCGCACGATCACCTTCAGCGCCAACGTCCCGGCCGGCACGGCGACCGGGCTCTACCCCATCGACCTGCAGCAGTGGGCCTCGCAGATGGCCTTCGGTGGCTCCTTCGAGACCTACGTGCCGCGCGCGGCGCTGGTCGCGGTCGGCCAGGCGCGCTCCGACATCCCCGCGCTCACCTGCCCCATCAACATGGGTGACACCACGATCACCGGCACCAGCACCGAGCCCCTCGGCACGACCATCCATGTGCTCTTCAACCTGCAGGAGCGCTGCACGACCACGGTCGGCGCGGGCGGCGCGTGGAGCTGCACCGGCTTCGTCGGCACCTTCGGGTCGCTCTACGGCGGGCTCGAGGTGCGCGCGTCGGCCGACGGCGCCAGCGAGCTCGACGGCCTGCTGTCGCCGCCCTGCTACGTCTCGAGCGTGCCGGCGTGCGGCGACTTCGTCGACAACGACGCGGACGGCCTGATCGACTTCCCCGCCGATCCCGGCTGTGCGACCGCCAGCGACAACAGCGAGCAGAACGTGTCCGTGCAGTGCGCCGACGCCGCCGACAACGACGGCGACGGTCTCGTCGACATGGCCGACCCCGGCTGCGCGGCGCCCTTCGACACCACCGAGACCGGCCCGCCTGCCTGCGCCGACGGCGTCGACTCCGACGGCGACGGCCTCATCGACCTGGGCGACCCCGGCTGCTCGGGCCTGTTCGATCCCAGCGAGCTCGACGTCTCGGCGTGCATGGATTTCGAGGACAACGACGGGGACGGCCTGGTCGACTTCCCCAACGATCCGGGTTGCCACGCGCCCAACGACAACAGCGAGGTCACCGAGCTCATCGTGCCCGGCGACATCCAGCCGCGCCTGCTCATCGTCTTCGACACCTCGGGCTCCATGAACTTCAACACCTGCGCATCCACCTTCAGCGGTGGCGACGGCTCGGCCGAGTGCGCGGGCGCCGACGTCGCGTGCGCGACCTGCAACGCGCAGGGCTGCGGCAACAGCCTCGCCGACGACAGCCGGCTCTTCAAGGTCAAGGCCGGCATCAGCGACGTGGTCGCGGCGTTCGGCGAGGTCGAGTACGGCCTCATGCGCTTCCACGAGCGCCCCATGCCGTTCGCCTGCCCGAGCGCGGCGGCGGCGCAGCAGTCGGGCGGCTGGCAGGGCGCCGGCGCGGCCCCGTGCGGCGGCGGCTTCGCAGCCGGCGACCTGCTGGTGTCGTTCTCGCCCGAGAACCAGTACGACCTCATCGAGTGGCTCGACGGCAGCGACAACTACCCGGGCACGCCGCCGCCCGGCCAGGACGTCGAGCTCCGCGGCAGCGGCACCACCCCGCTCGGCGGCAGCCTCATCTCGGCGCTCGACGTCATCGGCGACACGCGCGGCGGCGACCCGGTCTCGAGCTGCCGGCCGTACCGCGTGATCCTGGTGACCGACGGCGCCGAGACCTGCGGCACCGACGCGCCCGGCGCCGCGGCCGCCCTGCTCGCGGCGGGCGTACCGGTGAACGTGATCGGCTTCGCCACGCCCGACACCTCGATCATCGCCAACCTGAACGCCATCGCGTCGGCGGGCGGCACCGGCAGCGCGATCTTCGTCAACGACTCGGCGACGCTGTCGACCGCGATGGCGTCGATCGTCACCGAGACCATCCTGGTCGAGCTATGCAACGGCGCCGACGACGACTGCGACGGCCTCGTCGACGAGGACTTCCCCGGCCTCGGTGGCGCCTGCGACAACGGCAGGCAGGGCGCGTGCTTCCGCGCCGGCGTGACCCAGTGCAGCGCCGATCAGCTCGGCACGTTCTGCACCGCGCCGAACGTGAACGGCACCGCCGAGGTCTGCAACGGCGTCGACGACGACTGCAACGGCATCGTCGACGACGGCATCAGCTGCACGCCGTGCCTGTCGGGCGAGCTGTGCAACGGCCTCGACGACGACTGCGACGGGCTCATCGACGAGGGTGCGATCGCCGGCGTCGGCACCGTCTGCGGGATCTCCCCGGGCGCATGCCAGACCGGCACCCTCCAGTGCGTCACCGGCGCGCTCGACTGCGTGGGCGACATCGGCCCCGGCCTCGAGGTCTGCAACAACATCGACGACGACTGCGATCTGGTCGTCGATGGCTTCTCCCAGGAGTGCTACACGTTCGCCACCGGCTGCGCGCTGGCGTCGCCGACGTCGACCTGCCAGGGCGTCTGCCGCACCGGCGTGCGCGTCTGCACCGCGGGCAGCTTCGGCACCTGCAATGGCCAGGTGGGTCCGACCGCGGAGAAGTGCAACGGCCTCGACGACGACTGCGACGGGCTGAGCGACGAGACCTTCCCCACCCTCGGCGACGCTTGCACCAACGGCCAGGTCGGCGCCTGCCTGACCAACGGCACGGTGGTCTGCATCGCCGACGGCTCGGGCACCTTCTGTACCGCACCGCCGGTCGGCACCGGCACCGAGATCTGCAACGCCATCGACGACGACTGCGACGGCCAGATCGACGAGAGCCTGGGCGCGCCGGTGGGCACGAGCTGCGGCGGCGGCGCCGGCTGCACGCCGGGCACGCTGCAGTGCGTGAACGGCGCGCTCGAGTGCTCCGGCACCACCGGTGGCACGCCCGAGGTCTGCAACGGCCTCGACGACAACTGCAACGGCCTCATCGACGAGCCCACGCTGCCCGATACCGGCGGCAACTGCACCGATCCCGGCTTCGAGACCGTCGGAGATACCGGCAGCTGCAGCTTCGGCCACCTCGAGTGCAGGGACGGCGACCTGGTGTGCGAGGGCTACCTGGGCCCGGGCGACGAGGTCTGCAACGGCCTCGACGACGACTGCGACGGCGTCGCCGACGATCTTGCGGCGTGCCCGGGCGGCACCAACCTGTGCCTCGAGGGCATCTGCGCGACGCCCTGCCTGGACGGCGAGTTCCCCTGTTCGTTCGGCTTCGTCTGTCAAACCCAGCCGCAGGGCGACTACTGCGTGCCCGACCCGTGCGCCGGCGTCACTTGCCCGGCCGGTTTCGGCTGCGACGACCAGACCGGCACCTGCGAGGACCTCTGTGCGGACGTCGTCTGCGCGGGCGGCCAGACCTGCTCGAACGGCTTCTGCCTCGACTGCTTCACCCTCGGCTGCGCCGAGGGCGAGCGCTGCGTCGTCGGCGCGACCCAGGTGGGCGAGTGCGAGCCGGATCCCTGCTTCATGAACGAGTGCGACCCGGCGAGCGAGTTCTGCGACGAGGGCGCGTGCATGACCCTGATCTGCAACCCCGCCTGCGCGGACGACTTCACGTGCGTCCAGGGCGCGTGCGTCGAGGACTTCTGCGAGGGCGTGGCCTGCACGACCGGGCAGATCTGCAACCCGCAGACGGGCGCCTGCACGGCCGACCCCTGCACCGGGGTCGACTGCGTGCCGGGCATGGTGTGCAACCCCGGCTCGGGCGCCTGCACGGTCGACCCGTGCATCGGCTTCGATTGTGGCACCGGACGGGTGTGCGCGATCGGTTTCGACGGCCAGCCGAAGTGCCGCGACGACGACGGGTTCGACGTGCTGGCCACGGGCGGCGGTGGCTGCTCGCTCGGCGCGGCCGGCGCCGGGGGCGCCGCGCGGGGCGGGCTCGGCGGCACGCTCGGGCTGCTCGCGATCGGGGCGTTCGCAGCCGCGGCACGGCGCAGGCGCAGGCGCTAGCCGGCTGGCTTCACCGCGCCGGTTCGGCGAACGGCCGCGTAACGGGCGCTGGCATACGATTCTTTCAACCCATCGCGCGGTCGACGCAACCGTAGATGCTCAACGGAGGCCTATGCTTCGCCACAACTGCTCGACGCCTGCCATCCTACTTTTGCTCACCTGTCTCACCGCGTGCGGCGACGACGCCGGAGGTACGACCTTCGACGCGGCAGCCACGGCCGACGCCGCGCCCACGGCCGACGCCGCGCCCACGGCGGACGCCGTGCCGACGGCAGACGCCGTGCCGACGGCAGACGCCGTGCCGCCCGACGCCGGGCCGCCGGCCATGTCGATCGCCGAGATCATCCCGGCTGCAGCCTCGCGCCTCGTCGACACCGATCTCACCATCCGCGGCTTCGGCCTGGTCGTCGGCGCCACCGTGACGCTGGAGAGCTGCGATACCACCACCACCTACACGCTCTCGCCCGTGACCGTCGCCGCCGATGGCACGTCGCTCGCGACCGCGCTGCTCGCCGACCCGCTGCGCGAGCAGGGAATCTACACGGTCACGGTCGTCAACCCCGACCTCCAGACGGACCGGCTCGAGTGCGCGTTCCGCATCCTCGCGCAGCCGCCACCCACCGTCACGAACGTGGTGCCCGCGACGGCGTTCGCGGGCGTGGCCGGTGACGGGGTCTCGTCGGATCAGCTGGTCACCGTCACCGGCACGGGCTTCCGCTCGACGCCGGGCGTGCGCTGGCTGAAGGCCGACGGCAGCGCCGCCTTCGATGCGCTGCTGGTCGGCTTCGTCTCCGACACGCAGCTCACCGCGATCGTGCCCTCCGAGACGCTGCACATGGCGCCGGGCGACTACCACGTGCTGGTCGTCAACCCCGACCTGCTGACCGCGCGCTGGGACGTCCCCGACGGCGCGGGCGGCTCCATCCCGGGCATCTTCGAGATCACCTCGGTGCCGCCGCCGCGCATCAGCGACGTGCAGCCGCCGCGCATCGAGAACGGCTCGTGCACGAGCACGCCGATCACCATCACCGGTAGCGGCTTCCAGATCGGCAGCACGGTCTACTACCTCGTACCCGCCGGGACGACCTGCGCCGGCTCGATCGTCGACGCCAACGGCGACACGCTCTGCCCGATGACGGTCGACGCCATCGCGGTCGGTGGGAGCTCCATCACCGCCCACTTCACCAGCTGCCCGGGCACCGGCCCGTGGCCGATCGCGGTGGTCAACCCCGACGGTCAGACGGACTACTTCTTCTCGGTGCAGGTGACGCCGTCCTCGGACGGCCACCTGAACACCGGCCCGTTCGTGGTCCTCGAGCCGGCGCTGACCACGCCGCGCTGGAAGCACGGCGCCGCGTTCGGCTTCGACTCCTTCGGCCGCGCCCACCTGTACGTCAGCGGCGGCCAGAACGCCGCGGGCGCGGTCGTGGGCAGCACCGAGGTGAGCGAGCTGAGCGTCTTCGGCGCGCCCGGCGACTTCGCGCCGGCGCAGCAGTTCCTGAGCCCTGCCAGCCCGCGCGCCACCAACACCCTGGTCGACCCGCGCCAGGGCCTCACGCTCGTGCGCGTCGGTCGCGATCTCTTCGCCATCGGCGGCGCCACCACCGCCACCGACGTCGCGGCGACCGTGGCCGCGTCGAGCCGTGTCGAGCGCGCGCGCATCCTGAGCTACGAGGAGATGCCCGGCGTGCACCTGCCGGCGGCCGGCGTCGGCGGCAGCCTGCCGCAGGGCGCCTGGTACTACCAGGTGTCGGCGATCGGGCCGTGGGGCGAGAGCCTGGCCTCGCGCGAGGTCGTCGCGCTCCGTGCGTCCGGCTCGGTGGAGATCTGCTGGAGCGCGCCTGCTGCGGCCGGCGCCACCGGCTATAACGTCTACCGCTCGCTCGCCTCCGACGGCCGCGCCAGCAGCGCCGTGCTGCTCGCGACCGCGGTGACCGGCACCTGTTTCACCGACGATGGCGTCGACGAGCTCGCGCCCGCACCGGGCAACCTGCGCGGCAACGTCGCCGCGGGCACCGGCCTCGCCGCCGGGACGCGCGCGTACCGCGTCTCCGCGATCGTCTCGATCGGCGGCTCGCTGGTGGAGACGCTCGCCGGCTACGCCGCCGCGGTCGAGCTCACCGCCGCCGACGTCGGCGCCGGCAACGCGGCCATCCAGGTCTCCTGGGACGCCGTGCCGGCAGCCATGGGCTACCGGCTGTACCGCCTCGATGCGGCGAGCGGCCGGTTCCAGCGCGTCGACACCGGCGCGCTCACGCAGACCACCTTCCTCGACGACGGCGATGGGTTCGTCGCGCCCGCGGCCAGCGCCCCCGAGGGCCTCCGCTCGCTGCCCGTCGGCAGCCTGTCCTCGTGGGCGGAGGTGACGCCGTCCTTGAACACGCCGCGTGAAGGCCTCGACGGCATCGTCGTCGCCATGGATCCGGCGACCTCGGGCGGCCTGGTCGCGCGCATCCTGGTCGCCGGCGGCCGCACCAGCAACAACGGCGGCTACCTCAAGACCGCCGAGTCGCTCGGGATCCACGAGGACGGCACGCTCGACCCGACGTGGTTCAACGAGACGCCGCAGTTCACCAACGCCCGGGTCTACTACGCGCTCGTGACCACGCAGGGCCGGGACGAGACGCCGTTCCCCCCGCCGCCCGAGGAGCCGCCGTGCGGCGATCTCGATGGTGACGGCTTCGTGGACTGCGCGTGCGCCCCGGCGGGCCAGCCGGCCGACTGCAACGACGTGAATCCCGCCATCCACCCGGGCGCGCCCGAGGTCTGCGGCGACGGCATCGATCAGGACTGCGACCTGGGCTGCTCGGGCGGGGATCTGCCCTGCACCTGCACCATCGACGTCGACGTCGACGGCCACTACGCGCCCAGCTGCGGCGGCGACGATTGCTGCGACACCGGCAGCGAGGCCGCGCTCGGCTGCACCGCGGCCAGCGCACCCGGGATCCATCCGGGCGCCGTCGACGTCTGCGGCAATGGCATCGACGAGAACTGCGACGGCATCGATGCCCCGTGCGTCTGCGCCGACGACGTCGACGCCGACGGGCACGTGAGCCTGGCCTGCGGTGGCGACGACTGCTGCGACACCGGCGCGGGCACCTCGCTCGGCTGCACCGACACGAACGCACCGGGGATCCACCCCGGCGCGACCGACGTCTGCTCGAACGGCATCGACGAGGACTGCGACGGCGCTGAGCCCATCTGCTTCGCTCCGGCGCAAGCCGCCGCGCCGGGCGTGGCCTACAGCCTGGTCGGCGACGAACCGGTCTATGCGATCGCGGTCTTCGGCGACGACGTCTTCGCGGCCAGCAACAACGGCGGTCGTGGCGACCTGGAGGCGTGTCTCGTCGACCCGATCACCGGCCACCTCGCGTGCACCAGCTGGGCGACGCAACCCGACGGCGCGCCCCAGCAGTCGTTCGGCATGGATGCGCTGCTCTACTTCAACTTCCTGTTCCCGTTCTACGGCGTCAACCGCGAGACGATCGGCGCCACCAGCTCGTCGCGCACGTTCATCAACTCGGCGATCAGCCGCTTCCCGGTGCTCGACCCCACGACGGCGGCCAACAATGTGATCCTGGCCGGCCGGCAGAGCGCGTCGACGTCGTTCGGGATCAAGCGCACGCACTACCAGATGCTGCGGCTGATGTCGTTCGTCTACGTGATCGGCGGCTGGGCGGAGGCGCACACGTTGCTCGACGGCACCTTGGTACCGGAGGGCCCGACCGGCACGCTCGAGCGGCACGAGCAGTAGACGCCGGGCCGCGACCACCGAGCCCATGCCGCCATCACAGACCCCGACGTCTCCCGGAGCGCCCCGCGGCGACCGCGTTCTCGGGCTGGTGACGCGCTTCGCGACCGTCGAGGAGTTCCTCGATTCCGTCTCGGCCCTGATCGACGAGGACTCCATCTTCATCGTCACGCGCAAGCCGTTCCCGATCGGACCGCGCCGGTTCAAGCTCCAGCTGCAGACTCACGAGACGATGATGCAGGGATCGGCCGAGATCCGCGAGGAGCCCGGGCCGCTCGCCGGTCCAGGCTCGCCGATCGGTGTGCGCCGCCGGTTGCTCCAGCGCAGGCGGTCGCGCCAG
>JBKJOI010000105.1:0-18118 GCA_046595695.1 Haliangiales bacterium
CACGCCCAGCTCGACGCGGAGCAGCCCGGTGTCGGTCGCGCTGGCGGGCAGGTGCCAGAGCTGCGGCCCCATGTGCTCGAAGGGCGTGCCTGCTCGCACCTGGCTGAGGATCTCGGCGCCGTTGACGCGCAGCGTGGCGGGTTGCCTGAGCCCGGGGATGCTCAGGCTGAGTGGCCGGGCGCGCCACGCCGTGGGCAGCTCGACCTCCGAGCTCAGCGTGATCTGGGTGGGCGAGTGGACGTCGCCCAGCTCGATCGGGATCCGACCGGTGCGCGACGGGCGCCCATCGGCGAAGCTGACGGTCCACGTGGAGATGGGTAGCGCGTCCGAGCGGCTGCAGGCTGCCGCCACGAGGACGAACGCCAGCCATGGCCAGATATGCCGCACGACCGCCATCGTCCTCGCCGGCGTCGACGGGGTCAAGCCGGGCACCGCGCGCCGCGCTCAGTGACCGATCACGAGCGCCGAGTAGTAGAAGCCTCCGAAGCCGATGGCGTTGCAGAGGATGGAGGAGAGCGGGGCCACGCGCGCGGTGTCGCGGACCAGGTCGAGCTCGACGCGCGCGTCGGGCGCGACCAGGTTCCGCGTGGGCGGCAGCACGCCACGCTCGATCGACAGCGCCGCGGCGATGGCCTGCAGCGCGGGCGTCACGGCGCCGGTCTGGCCGAGCGCTCCTTTGATCGAGTGCACGGGCGTGCGGGCGCGCGCCTCGCCGAGCAGCTCGGCCACGGCCGTGGCCTCGACGACGTCGTAGAAGACGCTCGACGAGCCGTTGGCGCTGACCGCGGACAGCTCGGCGGCGGGCAGGGCGGCGTCGGCGAGCGCGGCGCGCAGCGTGCGCAGCATGGGCGCCGGGTCGAAGATCGGCTTGAACGGGTCGTAGTCGGCGCGCCGGCCGACCGCGCGCGAGGCGTAGCCGCGCAGCGTCGCGCGCACCCGGGCATGGCGCGCGGCGGCGTGCGCGGGCGACTCGAGCAGCAGGAAGCCGGCGCCCTCGCCGGGCACGTTGCCGTCGCGCTCGGCGTCGAACGGCCGGCTGGCTTCCTCTGGGCGCTCGTTGTGGCGCACGGTCAGCGCGCGCGCCGCGGTCATCATGCCCAGGAAGGTGGGCGTGAGCTCCGCCTCGGTGCCGCCGACCAGTACGGCGTCGGCGCGGCCGAGCCGGATCCAGTCGAGCGCGAGGCCGAGCGCGTCGGCGCCCGAGTTGCAACCGCTGGTGAGCGTCGCGATCGGTCCGCGCAGATCGAGGTCGCGCGCGATCTCGCAGGCGGCCGCGTGCGTGAAGGCACGGAACGCCGTCGCCGGGGACAGCCGGATGCCGCGCCGGAGCGTCTCGACGGCGGCCTCGATGAGATCCACGTTGCCCACGCCGGTGCCGACGACGACGCCGACGCGCTCCGGGTCACCCTCGAAGCCGGCATCGGACATCGCCAGTCGCGCTGCATGCATCGCGAGCTGGACCGCGCGCGGCATCGGGTTCGCCGGGTCGAGCCGCAGGGGCGCCGGCTCGTCGACCTCGGCGGCGACCACGCAGCCACGTTTCGGCGGCGCGCAGCGGGTGAGCCGGCGCGTGCCTGATCGGCCGGCCACGAGCGCGTCGAAGAACGCGTCGGCGCCGGTGCCGAGCGCGGACACCGGGCCGACGCCGGTGATCATCGCGGGGGAGCGTACGGTCATCGGCCACCTCGCGCGCGCACGAGCATCTGCGCGAGATCGGCGAGCGTGAGCAGGCCGACCATCATGCCCTCGCTCAGACCCACGTCCGCGCGATCCTCGAGCTCGGTGAAGAGCCCGAGCTTGCCGAGGGAATCCATCGCCAGGTCGTCCAAGGCGGTCTCTCCGTCGAGCGCTCGCTTGCACAGGTCGCGCGGCAGCTCGCCACGCTGCGCCAGCGTGCGGATGGCATCGATCACCATGGCCAGCACGTGGCCTTACGCTACCTTCTCGTGGGCGCGCTGCTCGAGCGCACCGGGCTCGATGCACCACGTGTGCAGCACATCGCGCGCAGCCTGACCGCCGAGGAGCGTGCGTCCGCACAGGACTCGCTGCTTCTTGCCGCTCGAGGTCTTCGGGATGCTGCCGGCGCGGACCAGGAATACCGCGTAGGGTTCCAGTCCATGCTGCGCCGTGACCGCGGTGCGAATCGCGTGCACGACGCCATCCATCTCGACGGCTACCGCGGTCGCTTCACCCGCCGCGCTGGCCGCGCTGTAGTTGAACGGTCGTGAGCGTCGGTCGGCGCCGCGCCGGCGCTCCACCGTGGCAGCATCGCCGCTGCGCCGCTCCGCCCGCCGGCGTTCGATCTCCACGGCCAGGCACAGCCTTTCTTCACCATCGACGTTGGCGGCAAACGCCGCCGAGCCGCCCGCGCGGTGGTGGGCGAACGGCCACTGCGCAGCCTCCACGGTGCCCTCGATGTCGGAAGGGAAGTGCTTGCGCCCGCGCACCAAGATCAGCTCCTTGATGCGCCCGCTCACGAACAGCTCACCCTCGACGATGAAGCCGAGGTCACCGGTGCGCAGGAACGGGCCCGCGCCGTCGTCGGTCAGCGCCGCGAACGCTGCGGCCGTCTCGGCCGGCCGGTTCCAGTAGCCCGCCGCGACGCTGCCGCTACGGACCCAGATCTCGCCCACGCGTCCCGCTTCCGTGCGCACCAGCGTCCTGGGGTCGACGATGAGCAGCTCGCCATCGGTGACCAGGTGACCGACGCCCACCGCGGAAGGTGTGCCGTCCGCGGCGGCGCCGCTACGCACGCGATGACCGATGCCCCTGGTGATGCCGGTGACGATCAGGGTGGCCTCGGCCAGCCCGTAGCACGGGTAGAACGAGCGGCGGCGGAAGCCGGCGCCGGCGAACGCCTGCGCGAAGCGATCGAGCGTGTCGGCGCGTACCGGCTCGGCGCCGCTGAACGCCAGGTCCCAGCTACCCAGCTCGAGCTCCTTCTTCTGCTCGCTGCGAATCTTCGCCGAGCACAGGTCGTAGGCGAAGTTCGGCCCGCCGCTGTGCGTCGCGCGCACCTGCGTGATCGCCTGCAGCCAGCGCAGCGGACGCAGGAGGAACTCCGTGGGCGTGAGGTGCACGCACGGGAAGCGGGTGTGGATCGGCTGCACGACGCTGCTGATGAGCCCCATGTCGTGGTAAGGCGGCAACCACGCGACCATGCGCGACTCGGGCGACAACCCGTGCGCCATGCGTAGCGCGTCGCAGTTGTGCAGGAGGTTGGCGTGCGTGACCTTCACGCCCTTAGGCGCCGAGGTGGAGCCCGAGGTGTACTGCAGGAACGCGACGTCGCTCCCGCGTACCTCTGGCTCCTGCCACGCGTCCGGCGCCTCGGCTTCGTCGGTGGCGATCCAGGTGAGCCGCCTCAGCTCGGGGGCCAGGCGGGCGACGCTCTCGGCCATGCCGACGAGCGCGCGCGTGGTCAAGACCACGGTTGCCTGCGAGTCGGCGATGATGGCCTGCAGCCGGGGCAGCGTGCGATCGAGGCGCGTCGGGTCAGGTGGGTATGCCGGCACCGCGATGACATGCGCGTAGAGGCAGCCGAAGAACGCGCCGATGTAGTCGAATCCGGGTGGGTACAGAAGGAGCGCGCGCTGGCCCGGCGTCGACGGTGCCTGCAGTTGCGCGCCGATCGCGCGCGCGGTCCGGTCTACCTGCGCGAAGGTCAGCCAGGCGTCGACGCCGCGGTCAGTCCATCGTCCGAAGATTTGCTCGTCGGGGGCCTCGTGAGCTCGCTCCGACAGGAGCTCGACGAGCGTACGTACGGGCTTCATGCGCATCGCATCGACACACAGCACCGCGCATGCCAACGCACGAACCCGTCGACTTTGTCGTCGGCGTTACCAAGCGCGTCGCGTTGAAGCAGCTAGGTATCGATTATCCCGTCGAGTGGTACGCCGCGGGAGCACACGCGCATTGAAGCTTCCGGGCGACAGTCCGATGGGACCGCACACCCATTGTCAATGGGTTGACGAGTTCGCGATGGCCGGGAGCGTGTGCGCTGGCACATTCTGCGTCCGTCCGCTCGCGCGTGTCAGGGTGCGAGCATGCGCGACAGCTTGCTCGGATCCTTGACCAGCCGCTCGAGCATCCATCGATCGCTGGTCTCGAGCTCGCGCGCGGCATCGGGATCGCTGCGCAGCTCGGCGTGACGCCGCCGCGCGGCCGCCGCGTACAGCGCCATGTCGCACGCCGCGAGCTGATCCGCCGCACTCGCGTAGAGCTGAGCCGCCTCGGCCTCACGATCCTGATGGGCCAGTGCGCCTGCCCGCACGGTGGTCGCGAGGGCCGCCGCCCAGGGTGCGTGCTCCTTGTCGAGCCGGCGGGCGTCGGCCTCGGCCAGCGCCCACTGCTGCGCGGCCACCGCTGCGCACCCGCGCAGATGGGTCGCACGGACCCGGATCTGCTGCACGGTCAGGAGCATCGAGCGCTTCATCGCCTTCCAGTGCGCCGAGATGGTCTCGAACGCCTGCGGCCCGCGCCCCTCGTAGAGCTCGGCCTGCACCTTGGCGAGCGTGCCGTTCAGGTGCTGCAGGTGGAAGCCCTGCCGCGTCCAGCGCGCGAGCGCCTCGTCGGCCTCGCGGCGCGCGGTCTCGGGACGCCCGGCGAGCAGGTGCAGGAAGGGCAGGAAGGCGGTGCTCAGGTTGGTCACGGCGTACAGATCGCCGCGCGCCTCCGACTCGCGGTAGATGACGCCCACGCGTCTCTTCAGATCGACGAGGTCGCCGCGGTAAAACGATGCCCACAGCGACATGAAGCGCGCGGTGTCCGATTCCCACGAGGCGCCGGTGCACTGCTCGCGAAAGATCACGTCGGCCTCGTCGTGCAGCCGATGCGCCTCGAGCCAGTGCCCGCTCAGGAACTCGGCCATGCCGGTGGCCCAGAGCAAGAGGCCGCGCCCGTAGGGATCGCGGGCGCGCTCGACGAGCTCGCGCGTCGCCGCCAGCAGCTTGTCGGTGCGCTTGCGCGTCTTGGTGCCACCGACCGCGGTGTACGCCGCCTCCATGCACAGCCCGCGCACGAGGCGCTTGGGCTCGCCGGCCTCGAGCGCGAGCAAGAGCTGGCGCGCCTGGAAGTCGGCGCCGCGGATGGTGTCGGTCAGCGCCAGGCCGGCCGAGACCGCCGAGCAGATGTCGACCAGGGCGAGGGTCTTGCGCGGCAGCTGGCCCTCGTCGCGCTCGGTGAAGCCGAGGCCGCGCGTGCGCACGCGTGTGCGCCGCAGCAAGAGCGAGATCAGCGCCGTGCGCGGTGTGCCCGGCAGCTTCATGCCCACCGCCGCGAGCACCGCCTGGATCGCGCGCAGCCCCTCGTCCAGGTGTCCCGAGCGCAGGAGCTGCTCGGCGGCGCGCCGGCGCAGGTCGAGCGCGTCACCCGCGTCGGGGTGCTCGGCGGCGTCGAGGTAGGCGCGGCCGGCCTCGCCGCCGCGGCCGGCGTTGGCGAGCGCGTCGGCGAGCCGGACGCGCAGCTCGGCCGGCGCCGCCGGCGTCAGCTCGAAGCACATTTTGTAAAAATAGACCGCGCGATCGAAGGCGAGGGCGCGCGCAGCCTTGTCGGCCGCGGCCGCCGCGTACTGGCCGGCGCGCTCGGCGTCGCCGACCTCGCGCCAGTGCACCGAGAGCGCCTCGGGATCCGGATGCCCCGAGGTCTCGAGCGCGAGCGCCAGCCGCTTGTGGTGCCCGCGCGCCGCCGAAGGCGAGATGTTCTCGAGGACCGCGCTGCGCACGCGCCCGTGGTAGGGCTCGACGTAGTCGGTCGCGCGCATGCCGGAGGTGCGCAGGAGGTGCGCGACGCGCAAGAGCGCCACGTGCTTGGCGAAGTCACCGAAACCCAGGTTGGCCGCGTTCGCCGCGGTCGCCTGCACCAGGCGGCCCGAGGCCAGGCAGACCAGCTCGAGCACGTGGCGCGCCTCGTTGTCGAGGTGCCGCACGCGCGCCCACAGCGCCTCCTCGAGCTGCACCGGGGCCTGGGCCGCGACGCCCACCGAGCACGCGTGCCGGATGAGCTCGTCGATGAACAGCGGATGGCCACCCGCCTCCTGCGCGATGAGGTGCGGCTTGAGCTCGGTCTGGCTGCCGGCGCGCCGCAGCAGCGTGGTCGCCAGCTCGCGCGCCTCCGCGGGCGACATGCGGTCGAGCGGCAGCCACTGCAGGTCGGGCAGCTCACCCGGCAACGCGCTGATGTCGCCGCGCACGGTCGCGATGAGCAAGAGCGCCGGCGCATCGGGCGTGCGCACGACCTCGGCGAGCAGCGCCAGCGAGTCGGCGTCGGCCCACTGCAGATCGTCGATGACCAGCACCAGCGGGTGCCGGTCGGCCACGCGCGCGAACAGCTCGCGCAGCCCGGCAAAGAGCTGGGTGCGCTGCACCTGCGGGTCGAGCAGCGGCATGTGCGTGCGCGGTGCCTCGGCGACCGCCTCGACGCGCAAGAGCACCGGGAACACCTGCGTCACCAGGCCCACGCGGCGCGGCAGCACCGCGGCGGCCTCACTCTTGGGGCGGCGGCGCAGGAACGCCGACAGCGCATCGACCACCCCGTCGACGCCCTTGAAGGGCACGTTCTCACGCTCGTAGCAGGTGCCCGCGAGCACGACCGCGTCGGGCTCGCGCGCCATGAGCTGCTCGATGAAGCGCCGCACCAGCGAGCTCTTGCCCACGCCCGACTCGCCGTGGACCGCGACCACCTGCGCGCCGCGCCGCGAGCGCTCGTAGCATTCCTTGAGCGTGTGCAGCTCGCGCTCGCGCCCGACGAAGTGCGAGCCGGTCGAGAACGAGCTCAGCGACGCCGACGTCGGCGCGACCTCGGCGGCGCCCAGGCGCTTCAGCACCTCGCGCGCGGTCGGGCGCTGGCTGGGGTGGAAGCGCAGCAGATCGAAGCAGAGCTGATCGAGATCGGGTGGCGCGTCGGGGTTGAGCGCGCGCGGCGACATCCCGTCGGCGCGCTGCTTGTTCATCAGCACCTCCATGACCGGGCCGGCGATCGGCACGTAGCCGGTCAGCGCCTCGTAGAGCATGACCCCGACCGAGTACCAGTCGGCCTCGGGTCCGACCGGGCGCGCCGCCGCCTGCTCGGGCGCCATGTACTCGACGGTGCCCACGATGTCGACGTCGCCGTGGTTGTCGCGGCGCATGAGGTTGGTGGCCAGGCCGAAGTCGAGCAGGACGACCCGGCCCTGCCCCGAGACCATGACGTTCGACGGCTTGATGTCGCGGTGCACCTTGCCGGCCTCGTGGAGCGCCGCCAGCCCGAGCGCCAGCTGACGCAGCGCGGTGCGCAGGCGCACCTCGTTCAGCTCGCCGCGCATGGCCTTGGCGCCGATCGGCGCCGACAGCAGCGGCATGGTGGCCGCGCTCGGCGAGACCTCGAGGCGCGGGTGCGTCGAGTCGTGGCTCTGCGGAACGCTCGAGAACGGCGAGGGTCGCACGTACGAGAGGAAGGTGACGCCCTCGATGAGCTCCATCGAGAAGAACCACTCGCCCGCCTCCGAGAACAGCTCGCCGACCGAGACCAGGTTCGGGTGCTGCAGATCCTGGAAGTCGCGGAACTCGTTCTTGAAGCGCAGGATCGCGTCGCCGGTCATCGAGCGCAGGGTCTTGATCGCAACGCGCACGTTGCGCTCGCGATCGACCGCCTCGTAGACGACGCCCATGCCGCCTGAGCCCAGGCTGCGGAGGACCTCGAAGCGAGCGGTCCCGACGAAGCTCGACGAGTAGCCCAGGCCCGAATCATACACCGCCGTCCGGAGTGGGCGAATTTCACGCCGACCCGCATGGCATGCGACCCGCCGTCCGGAACGCGGTCGACCTGGCGCGTGCTCCGGACGCCGTCCGGCCAGCGGACGCACTGGCATGCTCTGCGCGCGCGCCTCCGCGCACTTGCGCGTGGCACGGTGGTTGTAACGTTCGGCGGCCATGAGCAGCGGAACGCCTCTGGTATCCCCATGTTCGCGCGATGCCCGCGAGTGCCCGCGCGAACGCCTGGTCGGCATCGGGGCCGACGCCATGCACGACGCCGAGCTGCTCGCGGTCGTGCTCGGCACCGGCGCCCGCGGCCACGACGCGCTCGCGGTCGCGCAGGCGATCCTGGCCCGCTTCGGCGAGCTGCGCCGCGCTGCGGTGGCGGGCGTCGCCGAGCTGGCCGCGCTGCCCGGCGTCGGCTTCGTGAAGGCTTGCCGGATCAAGGCGGCGCTGGCGCTGGCGGCGCGGCTGGGCGAGCGCCCGTACCAGCGTGGCGACTCGATCGGCGGCGCCGCCGACGTCCACGCGCGCGTCGGCGCCCGGCTGCGTGCGCTCGAGCGCGAGGTCTTCGTGGTACTCGCGCTCGACGTGAAGAACCGCGTGCTGACCGAGCGACGCGTCGCCGAGGGCGGCGCGTGCTCGGTGCAGCTCCTGCCGCGCGATCTGTTCGCGCAGGTGGTGCGCGAGGCCGCCGCCGCGATGATCTGCGTGCACAACCACCCGAGCGGCGACCCACGCCCGAGCGAGGCCGACGAGACCATGACGCGCCGGCTGGTCGCCGCGGGCGAGCTGCTCGGCGTACCGGTCCTCGATCATGTGATCGTGGCGCAGAACGGCTATTACAGCTTCACCGACGGCCTGTGGCAGCCGACCGGGCCAGTCGAGTCGATTTCTGGACTTGCCCCGCCGGCAGACTAGACTCGACCCCACATGCGTATCTCGGTAATCGTGAGGCTTTCCGCGGCGGCGCTGGCGATTCTGGCCTGGCCGGGCGCCTCGCGCGCCGAAGGTGATTCGCTGAACGACTCGCTGGGCACGCGCGCGGTCGGGCTGGGCGAGGCGGTGCGCGCCTCGGCGAGCGGCGCCGCGGCCACCCAGGTGAACCCGGCGGGCGCGGCGCTCACCCAGAGCTACTCGCTCGAGGGCACCTACGGCTTCCGCCCCGAGGACGACGCAACGATCGCGGGCGCGGCAGTATGCGACTCGGTCACCAACAAGGTCGCCGCCTGCCTCTACTACAACTACTTCGGCGCCTCGCCCACCGGCGGCAAGCGCTCGCTCCACGACATCGGCATCACCGTCTCGGTCCCGGTCGCCAACAAGCTGTACCTGGGCTCGACGACCCGCTACGTCGACTACACGGAAACCGGCTCGCTCGCCGACCCCGAGGACGACTCGCGCGACGGCGGCTTCATCATGGACTACGGGCTCATCCTCAAGCTGGCGCCGCAGTTCGCGGTCGCGGGCGTGGCCTACAACCTGATCGGCAGCGACGCGGCCAACTTTCCGCGCGGCATCGGCAGCGGCCTCTCGGTGAACCTGGGCGAGCGCTTCGTGCTCGGCGCCGACGCCGTGTGGAACCTGCAGGCGCCCGAGGGCACCAAGACCGGCCGCTACGGCGCCGGCGGCGAGCTGTTCCTGACCGGTGACGGCGGGCAGCAGGGCTACCCGCTGCGCATCGGCTACGTCTTCGACACCTCCGACGACAGCCAGTACGTGACCGGCGGCCTCGGCTTCGTGACCCCGCGCGTGGGCCTCGACGTGGGCGTGCGCAAGCAGGTGGGCGGCGAGATCGGCGACGAGGTCATGGTCCAGTTCGGCCTGCGCCTGTTCATGCCGCAGTAGCCTGCGGCTGCTCATGCCGCAGTAGGTTGAGGCAGACCGCGCCTCGACTGGCGTATATTGCGGGCACTTGTCGCTGCTCGAGATCCTCCTGGTGCGCCGTCTCCGTGATCGGGACGAGCGCGCCTTCAAGGAGCTGATCGAGAAGCACGGCGACCAGATCTACAACCTCCTGTACCGGATGATCGGTAACCAGGAGGAGGCCAAGGACCTGGCGCAAGAGGTCTTCATCACCGTCTTCAAGTCGATCGACACGTTCCGTGGCGACTCGAAGCTGTCCACCTGGCTCTACCGGGTCGCGGCCAACCATTGCAAGAACCGGATCAAGTACCTGGCGCGCCGCCACGATCGCTCGACCTCCGAGTTCGACGACGCGGCCGAGCGCCTCTCGGCGCACCAGGGCTCGACGCCCATCGGCGCCGGTCACATCGAGGGCCCGGACCGCGTGCTCGAGGGGCTCGAGCTCGAGCGCACCGTGCAGGCGGCCATCGCGCAGCTCGAGGAGGACCACCGCCTGGTCGTGGTCCTGCGCGACATCGAGGAGCTCTCGTACGAGGAGATCTGCGAGATCACCGGGCTACCCGAGGGCACCGTGAAGTCGCGCTTGCACCGGGCGCGCCTCGCGCTCAAGGAGAAGCTGGAGAAGTATCAAAGATGACCGACGCCGAACGCGAACAGATGGAGGCCGAGTTCTCCGACTACCACGACGGCAGCCTGCCGCCGGCGCGCAAGCAGGCCTTCGAGGCCCGCCTCGCCGCCGACGCGGCTTTCCGCGCCGACTGGGAGAAGTTCAAGGACGCGCTGGGCGCGCTGTCGGGGCTGCACCGGATGGCCGCGCCGCAGAAGTTCGAGGAGCAGGTCGCGCAGACGATCAACCGCCGCTCGGGCGGGCGCTTCTTCGGGCGCAAGGCGTTCGGCGACCGCATCCCGTTCGAGCTGATCGCGGTCCTGGGGCTCATCCTGGCGGGCGCCATCATCGTGCTGATGCAATACAGCCTGACCGGCTCGGTGCACGAGCCGCTCGAGCGCCATCCGCTCGGCGTCGACGCGGGACCGCTCCCGCGCGACGTGATGCCCACGCCCTGACGGTGCGGTCGCGGCGAGCGCGACCGCGACCGCGACGCCTGGGGCCTACCTGCCACCTACTCGGCGTTCAGGATGCGCGAGAACAGATCACGGCACTGCTGCTCGGTGATCTTCGCGCAGCCGATCAGGACCTCGGTGTTCTCCTGCTTGTACACGATGACGCCCTCGTTGCACTGGGCGGCCAGGCTCCACGCGTCCTCGTTGTAGGTGCGGCAGCCGTAGCGGCGCGCCTGCGAGGCGAACGCCGGCGCCAGCGAGTCGGACTTGTCGAGGGTGATCTTCCAGCCCACGATGTCGTTCGCGTCGGTCGAGCCGCTGTTCTGATTCTGCCCGAAGCCACCCTGCTGCTGTGGCTGCTGCTGCTGCCCTTGTCCTCCTTGCGGGTACTGCTGCTGCTGGTAGGGCTGCTGCTGCGGGGCCGGCTGTGTCGTTCCACTGGCGGCAGCGAGCATGAGTGCGGAAGCGGCGATCGAGAAGCGCAACACCTGACTGAGCATCTAGCTTTCCCCCCTGTTGGTTCCTGCGGTCACGGTCCCTCTGGTCAACGGCACGCCGGCGCATCGGCCGCGCCGCCGGAGACGGACCGCACCAGCGCGGCCGCCCATTTGAAATACGCGACGATCTCCTCGGTTGTGCCCTGCGCCGACGCGATGAGCATGTAGACGCAGCTGCGCGTCTGCGCGAGCACCACCATCGTGGCGACGCCGCTCGGCGCCACCGAGATCCAGTGTGCGGCAGAGAGCCCGGCGAGCGTGTCGGATTCGACCTCGCTCACGTCCTCGCCCTTGGTGCGCCGATCCTCGCGCAGTCCGTTGGCGAGCGACCAGACGTCCTTCACCGAAGGATCGCGCATGACCACGACGGTGATGGCGCCGCGGTTGTCCTCGCTCGACAGCTGCCAGGTTGCACCTTCCTCGGTGACCTTGGCGTCGGCGGGTGAGAGCGCCACCTGGATGTCCCACTTGGGCGAGGTGATGGACGCGGCGCCGAAGCCGCTCGCGTTGGGCGTGGCCGGCCCGCCGAAGCCCGCGGGCGGCGCGCCCGCCACGGTGCCCTGCGCGGGCGCCGGCTTGGCCGAGCCGCTCGCGCTCGCGAGCACGAGCGCCGCCACCGCGACCGCGGCGCGGACCCCGGACCCGATGAGGTGGTGCACCTGGGTGCCGCTCACCGGCACGCCGGCGCGTTCGCCGGTCCGCCGCTATAGGTCTTGAAGGAGGTGACCAGCTCGCCGAACCAGTCGGCCACCTGTTGCTGGTCGCCCGAGCGCGTCACGTTGAGGATGTAGACGCACTTCTGCGACACGGTGAGCAGCGTGACGTTGTAGAGACCCTCGTCGGGGAAGCTGACGAACATCGCGCCCGGCAGGCCCATGAACTCGGCGTCGGCGATCTCCGAGGCGTCGACGCCGCGCGAGACCTCGTCGTCGCGCAAGAGCCCGGCCACCGAGCGGGCGCTCGCGCCGCCGATCTCGGGGTTGCGCAGCACCATGAACAGGAACTGGCCCGCGGCCACGGTCGTGCTCTCGGTGCTCGAGGCGGTCCAGCTGTCCGCCGACTCGGCGACCTTGGCGGCCTCCGGCTTGATGAGCAGGCTCACGTCCCAGGTGGGCGAGCGCATGTCGGCGCGCGACGAGGCCGTGACCGGCTTGGGCGGCTTGAGCCCGAAGCCGCGCCCGTCGGAGAAATCACTCGTCGACCCCGACGACGCGCAGGCCGAGGCGAGCAGGAGCGCGCCGCCCGCCAGCACTACGCTCCTCCCGGTCATCCACTTCGCAGATGAGTCGAACATGACTGCCGCTCGATTATACGTGAGAGCAGTAACCCTGGCTATGCAGGTCTGGTGCTGGAGCGGGGGACGCGGGAGGACGCGGGAGGAAGCGGGAGATCAGGCGGGCCTCGAGCGGGGCCGAGCTAGCGGGTTTTGTCCCAGAAGAACAACGTGATGGCCAGGCAATGGAACGCCTCGTCGCTCGACTGGGTCACGATGGTGTCCACGACCTCGCAGCTCGGATGGTCGCGTAACCAGTTCGTGATCTTCTCGCCGAGGTTGTCCCGCTCGGGCGCCATGGTGGCCGAAAAGACCTTCACGCCATTGAAGGGCTTGGCCTCGCCGTCCTTCTTAATGCTCTTACCGGTGCTGGCATGCATCTGCGATTCGACTTCCTCTCGTTCAATCCCTGCAACAATTCTTGCAGAGGTTGTATTCGGCTGGCGCTAGCCGACACCGCCACCACCCACCACCGACGGGCTTCGCTCCCGTTTGACGCGATATTCTTTGATGATCTGCCGGATCTCCTCCTCGCTGAGGAGTCGGTCTCCCGACTTGGCGACCCGAAATATTTCTTTCACCAGCTCAGCTTCAGGTTCCAAGCCTCGCTTGTTCAACCAGTAAATGATGTTTGATTCACCACTGTAGTGGCCGATTTCAATTTCCTGCTCCTTGCCGAACAGGCCGGCAGGGACCCCCGAGTAGATCCGGTCGGCCAGCCAGGCGTGGCCCTTCTTCTCGGCCTTGATGATCGCGGCTGCGTGGACACCGGTCGCGGTGCGGAAGGCATCCGTGCCCACCAGTGGGTAGTTGTAGGGAATGGGCACATGGCAGGCGCGCGAAGTCGTCTGGCACCACAAGAGCAGCTTGGTCAGGTCCTGATCGGGCAATTCGCCGAGCAGCTTGAGGTTCATCAGCACCTGGTCGAGCGCGGCGTTGCCGACCCGCTCGCCGACGCCCAGGGCGGTGCCGTGCAGGCGGTCGGCGCCGTACTCGGCGGCGAAGATGGTGTTCACCACGCCGAAGCCGCGGTCGTTGTGGCCGTGCCAGTCGATGCCGACGTGGTGCGCGCCCAGGCCGTCGAGCAGGTTGCGGGTGAAGCGCAGGATGTTGCGGATGCCGTCGGGCGTCACGTGGCCGACGGTGTCGCAGATGACCAGGCGGCGCGCGCCGTGCTCGACCGCGTTGGCGAACAGCTTGGTCATCATCTCGGGGCGCGAGCGGGTGGTGTCCTCGGTGACGTAGGCGACGTCGAGGCCGTTCTTGACGCCCAGGTCGATGGCCTCGGCCGACAGCTTGAGCATCTTCTCGACGTCCCAGCCCTCGGCGTACTGCCGGATCGGCGACGAGCCGATGAAGGTCAGGACCTCGATCTTGACGCCCGTCTTCTGCGAGATCTCGACGATGGGCCGGATGTCGTTGGGGTGCGTGCGGCAGGCCATGGCGGGTGAGATGGGCAGCTTCTCGTCACGGATGTACTCGACCAGGCGGGTGCAGTCCTCGACCGCGCGGGGCCCGGCGCCGGGCAGGCCCAGGTCGATGGCGTGGATGCCGACGTCCGAGGCCAGCTGCACGAGCCGGATCTTGTCGTCGATCTTGGGATCGACCACCGACGGCGACTGGATGCCGTCGCGCAGCGTCTCGTCGAGGAACTGCAGCTTGCGCTTCGGCGACAGCGACGACACCTTCTCGACCGAGTTCCAGTCGTAGACGATGTCGGTCTCGCGCATGTGCTCCACGTCTCCGGCAAAGACGGCGGTCGGGTTCGCGGGAGTCGTCGGATGGGTGGGGACGGTCGCCATGGTCGGCCTCCGGATCCTAGGATTTGACGCGCTCGAGCACCACGGCGATGCCCTGACCACCACCGATGCACGCGCTGCCCGCCGCGTAGCGGCCACCGCGGCGCGCGAGCTCGTAGCACAGGTGCGCGGTGATGCGCGCGCCCGAGGCGCCGAGCGGGTGGCCGAGCGCGATCGCGCCGCCGTTGACGTTGGTCTTGTCGCGCGGCAGGCCCAGCTCCTTCTCGACGGCGAGATACTGCGGCGCGAACGCCTCGTTGACCTCGAAGAGATCGATGTCGGCGATCTTCAGGCCCGCGCGGTCGAGCGCCGAGCGCAGCGCCGGCACCGGGCCGATGCCCATGAGCTTGGGATCGCAGCCGGCGACGCCCCACTGCACCAGCCTGGCGAGCGGCTCGAGCCCGCGCCGCTCGGCGGCCTCGCGCGAGGCGAGCACCAGCGCGGCCGCGCCGTCACAGATCCCCGACGCGTTGCCGGCGGTGACGGTGCCGTCCTTCTTGAACACCGGCTGTAGCTTGGCGAGCGTCTCGGGCGTGGTCTCGGGGCGCGGGTGCTCGTCCTTGTCGAACTTCACCGGGCCCTTGCGGGTCTTGAGCTCGAGCGGCGCGATCTCGTCGGCGAAGCGGCCGGCGGCGTGCGCCTCGGCCCACGCCTTCTGCGAGCGCAGCGCGTAGGCGTCGCACTCCTCGCGGCTGATGCCGTACTTTTCGGCGAGGTTCTCGGCGGTGATCGCCATCGGGAAGCCGGTGTAGCTGTCGGTGAGCGCCGACCACAGCGAGTCCTCGAGCGGCGGCGACTTGCCGAACGCGAAGCCGGCGCGCCCGCCGCGGATCACGTGCGGCGCCTGGGTCATGTTCTCGGCGCCGCCGACCAGGGTGATCTCGGCGTCGCCGAGCAGGATCTGCTCGGCGCCGTTCACGACCGCCTGGAAGCCCGAGCCGCACAGCCGGTTCACCGTGAGCGCGGGCACGCCGATGGGCACGCCCGCGCGCAGCCCGACGTGGCGCGCGTGGTAGATCGCGTCGGCGGACGTCTGCTGCACGTTGCCGAAGATGACGTGGTCGATGTCCTCGCCGGCGAGCTTGGCCTGCGCCAGCGCGGCCTTCGAGGCCTCCACCGCGAGATCGGTGGCGGTCAGGTCCTTCAGCGCGCCGCCCATGGTGCCAAACGCGGTGCGCTTCGCAGCGACGATCCAGATCTCACGGGACAGGGTCTTGGCCATTTACGAGCTCTCCTTGGATGGAGCCGGCAATCTAGTCCAGCAGGGGACCGTCACGTGAACTTAGCGATGATCAAGCACGCGAGCACCGCGCCCGCACCGACCGCGGCCGCGACGATCACCCAGCCGAGCGCCACCGCGGCGACCGCCATGCCGACGCCCACGATCGACACCGCGCGGTGTGGCTCGCGCCGCGCGAACGCCGCGCCCGCGCCCAATGCCGCCAGCGCGAGCAGGGGCACGGTCACCCACGGCTCGGGCGGCTCGGTGAGCTCCCGCGCGCCGCCGAACTGCATGAACATCGCGGCGATCAGCGACGCCGCGCCCACGACCACCGCGATCGCGCCGCCCAGATGCGTCACGAGAAACGGCCTCGTTGCCACCGGCCCACCCGCTGATCGTTCGAGCACGCTCGCAGTATAGATCCGCGCCCGCCACGGTGGTGCGTGAAACTAATATTTCTCACACTCGTGACGGATGCTGCGACCGCCCCGCTACACCGCGATCGACCGCCCCAGCCCCTCGCGCACCGTCAGGTGCTCGCGTCCGCGTGCCCAGTCGAGCAGATCGTCGGCGGCCTCGGCGCCGCCCGCGGCCTCGGCGCCGCGCAGGGCGACCGCCGGATCGCCGCACATGACCAGGCCCACGCGGTCCGCGGTGCGTGACATCGCGCGCAGCCAGCGCGACAGGTTCAGGTTGGTCTTCCCGGCGGTGAGGCGGCGGAGCAGGCGGCGGACGTCCTCACGGCGCGACTCGGGCGCGCCCAGCATCCAGGCGCGGCTGTCCGCGGCCAGCGTATCCTCGGCATCGACGGCGACCCCGACCCCGACCGCGACGCCGCTCGCGCCGAAGCCGCCGAAGCCGCCGCTCGCCAGGCAGCCGAGCAGCATGGAGCGCAGCCGGCGCGCCGGCCGCGCGCCGGCCACGCCGCGCCCGGGCCACAGGTAGGTCATGGTCCGCGCGAGCTCGAAGCCGAGCAGCACGCGGTCGGTCTGCAGGAGCGCGCGTGGTCCGCACAGCAGCACGGGCGGCCCGTCCGAGGGCGCTGCCGCGTGCACCTGATCGTCGAAGTCCTCGCGCAGATAGACGTCGGGCAGGGCGACGCCGAGCACCTCGGCGACCCACGCGCGCACGCGCGCAAACGCCTCGGGCAGCTGGTGCGTCTCGCGCCGGTCCAGGCGATCCTGGCCGCCGACCTGCAGGCGGTCGATCTGCAGCTGCGCGAGCGGCATCGGCGCCTTGGCGTCGACGAGCTCGACGAGCAGCGCGAACAGCGCGGCGAGCTCGGGATCGTCCTCGGCGTGACGCAGGCCCGGCCAGTCCTCGAGCGAGACCCGTCGCTCCACCGCTCGCGCCAGGAAGCGCGGCCGCAGCCGCTCGTAGTGCTCGAGCGCCTCGTTGTCCTCGGGGTCGCGGATCTTGAGCAGCGCTGCCGTGACGAACGCCTCGTCGTGGCGGCCGATCTCCAGCGCGCCGCGGTAGAGCGTCCGGCCCGCCAAGGTGTCGCCGGGATCCAGGCGCCAGCGCGCGCGCAGCGACTCGGCGCGCTCGTCCCACAGCTCGGGCTTGCCCGCGGTCAGCTCGTCGATCGCGCGCAGGATCGACGGATCCTCGGGCGCGAGCCGGGCCGCCGCCGAGAGCGCCTGGCGCGCGGCCTCGGTGTCGGCCAGCCGCGTGCGGTACAGCTCGGCGAGCGCGAGCCAGAGGCGCAGCGCCAGCTTCCGGTCGTCCTCCCCGAGGGTGTGGATGAGCAGCCGGTACTGGCGCTCGAGCGCGGCGAACTGCTTGCGCTCGGTGCGCAGGGTGTCGAGCGCGAGCAGCGCCTCGATGCGCGGCGGCCGCGCTGCCAGCGCCTTCTCCAGGTGCCGCGCCGCCTCGTCGTCGAGCAGGCCGGTCTCGACGCGGATGCGGCCCAGGTACTCGTGCGCCGCCGCGTGATCGGGATCGATGGCGAGCGCACCCGCCAGCCGCGCCGTCGCACCCGTCGAGGTCGGCGCCGCGGCCATCCGGGCGGCGGCCGGCGCGCCCCGCTCGCCGAGCGCCTCGCGGCGGGTGCGCCGGTACATCGCCCAGCCCAGCGCGGCGTGGTAGTCGGCGGCCTTGGGCACCTGCTTGAGCGCCAGCTCGAAGAGCTGCACCGCCTGATCGAGGTCGCCCTCGGCGAGGCGCTTCTCGCCCTCGTGGAAGGCGAGCTCGCCGGCGAGCGCGGGCGTGCCGCCGACGGGCGTGCCCTCGCGCTTGTCGAACTCGGCGCGCCGCGAGGGATCGAGGAGGTTGTCGCGCGCGCGCCGGTAGGCGGCGTGGATCTCCTCGAGCTTGCCGTGGTCGGGCCCGAGGTCGAGCGTCGCGAAGCGCTCGAGCGCGAAGTCGAACGTGCGCGCCTCGTACTCGGCCTCGAGCGTGGCCTCGTCGGCGTCGGGCGCGATCTTGAGCACCTCGTAGAGGTTCGGGCCCTGCACGCGCAGGTACTCGGCCAGCAGCAGCTCACGGGCAGCCTCGACCTCGGCGCGCCCGGGCGCACGGCTGCGTCCCTGGACGTCGCCGAGCACCTCGATGACGCCCGACTCCTCGTCCTCGCGGATCAGCTCGGGCACCGCGTCGGGGTTCGGGCCGAACTCGTTCGAAGCCGAGGGCTCGTCGCTGAACAGGTCGGCGAGCAAGCTGTTCATCTG
>JBKJOI010000509.1:0-3779 GCA_046595695.1 Haliangiales bacterium
CGGGCGCGCGCGCCGCGCGGTGCGGGCGCGCCTCGAGCATGGCCTGGTAAGCGTCGGCCGCGGCGAGCACGCGTGCCGCGAGCGGCAGGGTCCCGGCGGCGCTGCCGCGGTGGTAGCCGCGGCCGTCGAGCCGCTCGTGGTGCGCGCCGACCAGGTGCGCGAGCGGCTCGGTCAGCGGCGTACGGGTCAGGATCCGCTCGCTCCAGTAAGCGTGCAGCCGGACGCGCTCCCAGGCGGCGCTGCCGAGCGCGCCCGGGTCCTCCCACACGCCGTTCCCGACGCTGACCGAGCCGAGATCGTGGAGCAACCCGGCCAGCCGCAGCGGCTCGATCTCGGCCTCGCCGAGGCCGGCGGCGCGCCCGGCCGCCGCCGCCAGCGCCGCCACCGCCGGCGAGTGGTTCAAGGTGAAGGGCGACTTCAGGTCGACGAAGCGGGCAAAGGCGAGCGCGACGTCGGCCAGCGCGCACTCGGGTTCGTCGGGCCCAGCCGCCGGCTCGGCCGCCAGGAACGTCTCCCACACGGAGGGCGCCTCGAGCAGCGGCCACAACGCCGCCAGCTCGGCGAGCGTGGCGTCGGCGACCTCGGGGGCCAGGTGGCCGCCTCTGCGACGCCGCACCTCGGCGGTGGCGGCGTCGCGGCCGTGCTGGCGGTGGTGGATCTCGAGCAGGTTGGCCGCGTGCAGCAGCCGCGCCGCCGGCGCGAGCGCCGCGCCCGCGAGTCCGTGCGGCAGACCGAGGCCGTCGTGGCGCTCGTAGACCTGCGCGAGCGCCTCGCTGACGACCGCGCGCTGGCCGAGATCGTGCGCCAGCGTCGCGGCCTGCGCGCACTGCGCGGCCGTCAGCTGCGCCCCGGCGGCGGGGGTGGTCAGGACGCGCGCAATCGCGCCGGCGCGGCGGAGCGCCGGCGCGGTCCTCGCCAGCCGCCGCACCGCCCGCCCCGCGGCGGCCGCCGGGCCCATGTGGTCCAGGCCCTCGAACGTGCGCAGCAAATCGTGATCGTCGCCAGCGGCCAGCGCGGCGGCCTCGTGCGACCAGGCGGTGCAGCCGAGGTGGCGCAGGAGCGCGACGTCGAAGACATCGCGCAGCGCCGGCCCGCGCAGCCCGAGCGCGCGCCCCAGGTGCGTGGCCACGAGGCAGGTGCGCAGGGACGTCTCGGGCGGCACGCCGGTGGCCAGATCGGTGGCGAGCGAAAGCGCGCCGAGGAGCTCTGCGAGGCGCAAGACCGCCATGGCGGCGGAGTATGCCAGGCCCGCCTCGCTCCGCCGCGGCGAACCAGCCGGGCCGCCCATGGCCACCCGGTGGCCGCGAGGTTGCCGAACGCCACCCCGGTGTCCGGAACGCGTCGACAAACGCGACGTTCCTGGCCGGATCGCGACATTCGCATGGCTTTTCTCGCGACCGGCCTGGATCAGCCTTGCGAGCGCGGGGTTCCCCGCGTTACCTCATTTCATCGTGGCCCCACCATCCCCGCCATCCCCGCCATCCCCGCCATCCCCGCCATCCACTCCATCCACTCCATCCCCACCTTCCAAAGACGAGCTCCACGAGGACGTTCGCATCCTGGGCGACGTGCTGGGCGACAGTATCCGCGAGCACGCCGGCGCCGAGGCCTTTGCGCTGGTCGAGGAGATCCGCCGCGCCGCCGAGGCGCTACGCGCCGGCGAGCTCGCTGGCGGCCGCGAGGCGTTCGCGGCGCGCTTCGCGCAGCTCGACCTCGAGCAGCTCGATCGCGTGGCGCGCTCGTTCACCCTGCTCTCGCACCTCATCAATTCGGCCGAGGAGCAGCACCGCATCCGCGTGCTGCGCCGGCGCGATCAGCCGGGCGCCGCGCCCGAGGGCTCGATCGCCGCGGTGATCGCCGAGGCCGCGCGCGCGCGCGTGCCCGTCGACGAGCTGCGCACGCTGCTGGCGCGCCTGTTCGTCATGCCGGTGCTGACCGCGCACCCGACCGAGGCGCGCCGCCGCACCGTGATCGAGCACCTGGCCGAGGTCTCGGCGGATCTCGACCAGCTCGACGATCCGCGCGAGGGAGCACGCGCCCGCGAGCAGGTGCTCGACAGCCTGCGCGAGACCATCGCCGCGCTCGACTTCACCGAGGAGGCGCGCCCGAGCCGGCCGTCGCCGCTCGACGAGGTGCGCGCCGGCCTGCACGTCTTCGAGACCACGCTCTTCGACGCCACGCCCGCGATCTACCGCGAGCTCGAGGACGCGCTCGCCGCCGGCTACCCCGGCGAGGCCTTCACCGTGGGCGCGTTTTTGCGCTGGGGCACCTGGATCGGCGGCGATCGCGACGGCAACCCGCACGTGACCGCCGACGTCACGCGCATGGCGCTCGAGCGCCAGCGCGCGCTCACGCTCTCGCGCTACCTCGCCGACGTGCGCGAGCTGGGCGGCGCGCTCTCGATCTCGTCGCGCCGCGTCCGCGATCCGGGGTCGCTCGAGGAGCTCGAGCGCTCGCTCGTCGACGACCGCGCGCGCCTGCCCGAGGTCGCCGCGCGCGCCCACCGCGCCGCCGCGCGCGAGCCGTGGCGCGAGAAGCTCTGGTACATGCAGGCGCGCCTCGAGGCCACGCGCACGCGCGCCGACGCCGGCTACCCCGAGCCGGAGGCCTACCAGGCCGACCTCGAGCTGCTCGAGCGCAGCCTTGCCTCGGCCGGGCTGCCCGGGCTCGCGCGCGGCCGGCTGCGCGACGCCAGCCGGCGCGCGCAGGTGTTCGGCTTCCACCTGGCGACGCTCGACATCCGCCAGCACTCCGCCGTGCACGAGGCCGCGGTCGGCGAGATCCTGGCGCTCGGCGGCAGCCCCGGCTACGCCGGCCGCTCCGAGGAGCAGCGCACCCAGCTGCTCGCCGATTTGCTCGACCGTGTCGATATCAGCGCGCCGCGCGACCGCCGCCTGCTGTCCCCCGCCGCGCGTGAGCTGCTCGCCACGCTCGAGGTCGTCGGGCGCGCCCGCCGCGACAACGGCGCCGCCGCCTGCGAGCGCTACGTGGTCAGCTTCACCAGCACGCCCAGCGACGTGCTCGAGGTGCTGTTCCTGGCGCGCTGCGCCAGCCTGGCGCCCGACGAGATCCGCCCGGTGCCGCTGCTCGAGCAGCTGCAGGACCTGGAGGGCGCCGAGGGGCTGGCGCGCCGCCTGCTCGAGCTGCGCCCGGTGCGCGTCGCGCTGCGCGGCGAGCTCGAGGTCATGGTCGGCTACTCCGACAGCGGCAAGCAGGCCGGCTACGTGGCCAGTGCGGTCGCGCTCGGCCGCGCCCAGGACGCGCTCGCCCGCGTCGCCGACGACCAGGGCGTCATGCTCACGGTGTTCCACGGCCGCGGCGGCACCATCGGCCGCGGCGGCGGGCCCGCCCACCGCGCCATCCGCGCCCAGCCGCGCGCCGCGCTGCGCGGACGCCTGCGTGTCACCGAACAGGGCGAGACGATCGCCGCGCGCTACGCCCGCCCCGAGATCGCTCGCCGCGATCTCGAGCAGATGACCTCCGCGGTGATCCTGGGCTCGATCGCCACCGAGCCGCCCGCGAGCCCCGAGGCACGCCAGGCGCGCGGCGCCACGCTGGTGTACGCCGCGCGCGCCGCGCGCGATGCCTACGACAAGCTGCTCGCCGATCCGGATCGCCTGGCCCGCTACGCGCTCGCCGCGACACCGATCCAGGAAGTCGCCGAGCTGCCCATCGCCTCGCGCCCGTCGGCGCGCCGCGCCGGCCTGTCCTTCGAGGACCTGCGCGGCGCGCCGACGGGCGCGAGGCGATGGGCAGCTCGGCGACTTCCTGGATCGGTG
>JBKJOI010000315.1:0-7763 GCA_046595695.1 Haliangiales bacterium
GGGGCCCTCGAGAAACGTCCGGCCGCCGGACACTCCCGCCAGTTTACCAACCAACTTCTGCACACTTCGAATTGATCAACTTGGTACGAATGCTGCTCTCCCCGAGCGCATGAAACCACTCCGCATTATCGAACTCGAGCCCATCTTCACGCACGAACGGACGGAGCTCTACCGCCGCGCGCGAGAGCTCCACGCGTTCGCCGCGCAGCTCGAAACGGACGCCGGCAACACTCGCTATTTCGGAGCACTGACGCAAGCTGGGCTGCTCGCGATGCTGAGCGTCGCGAGCGCCGGCGTTGCGCCGAGTGATCGAGCGCGTGGCCGATGCCTCGCTCGACTGCGGGCGGGCCTGTCTCGCTTTGCGAGCACACTGCGCAGCATGGCGGACCGCGGGCTACTCGAGGAGAATGCCGTGAAGTTTGGCGCGAAGCTTGTCGCGGCAGCTGAAGCGCTCGTGAGCAACTTCGATATCGAGCTGAAGGCCGCGGAAGCGGCGCTCATCGTTCGAAGCCGAGACGCCGAGCGCCATCGGATCGATTCAGATCGCGCGAGTGACCGAAGCGTTGACGCTGCGCCTGCGCCAGGAGCAGCACCCGTCTCGCGCTCGCAGCCTCTCGACGAACGCCCCATGACCAAGCCCGCCAATGATGAAGCGCTTGCTACGAGATCGCGCGCACCATCGCCTACGAGATCACGGGGTATGAGCGCCAACGAGCGACGCAAAGACCACCTACGAGGTCCGTAGCGCTGCCAGTTGCTTCTACGACTCGCTCTTGTTCTTCATGCGCTGCTGGTACGAGTACGGGCGTCGGCCCAGCGGCTCGCGGCTCCGGTCTTCGGCGGACGTAGCCTGTGCGCCGCCGGATACTTCGACAGCCTTGGCCAGCTCAGGAGCCGCGGGCTCGATGGGAGGAGGCGAACGAAATTTCAGTTTGGTGATCGGGTTTTCGCCGAAGAGCACCGAGTAGTTGCCTTCGACGAAGCCGCCCATACCTTCGATCTTGTAGAAGTCCTCGAAGATCTGGGCCACGTTCTCGTAGCGATCTTCGCGCTCGTCCCGCGTCATCTTGTCGAAGATGTCGTCGATGCCCTTTGGCAGCTTGGCATTCACCTGGGACGGCATCGGCGAGCGGCGCCCCGGCAACTTCCGGGTGAGCATCTCGTAGAAGATGATGCCAAGCGCGTAGATGTCGGTCTGCGGTCCGGCACCGAGCGGATCCGAGAAGAGCTCCGGCGCCATGTACGCCACGGCGCCCATGCCGACATAGACCTGCCGGATCACGGCCTGGTCGCGCTCGACGATCCGCGAAAAGCCGAAGTCGCTCACCTTCACGTTGCCGTGCGCATCGATGAGGAGATTCTCGGGCTTGAGGCCCCGATGATTGACACCCGCGGCATGTGCAGCACGCAGTGCGTGAAGAACCTGCAGCAGGTATTTCACGACGAGGGTCACGGGAATCTCTTCCGCATCGGAGATGATGCGCCGGACCGAGCCGTGCGGCATGAGCTCGGTGACCACGAACGGGAACTCGCTCTCGGTCGAGACATCATGGAGTGCCACGATGTTGGGATGGGACAGTTGCGCGGCCGCGCAGACCACCTCCGTGAAGCGACGCACGATCTCGCGCCGCTGATCATCGCCGAAAAAAGCGAAGAGCTCGCGAATCTCCTTGAGCGCAACCTCACGGCCGAGTTGAACCTGGCGCGCCCGATAGACGGTTCCGATACCGCCGGAGCCGACGGCGCCGAGGCGCTCGTAACGAGGAGTGGTGCCCGGCGTCTCGCGGCCGGAGTTGGTGGCGGGCGCAGATGAGTGGGTCATGGACACCGGTGCGGAGTTGACTTGGACGGGAACAGGGGAAGATACGACGCCGGAAACGATGCCCGGCAACGGCGACGTCGGAGCTTGTGGCAACTGCCGCGCCACGGAGGCCTGCTGCACGGCGCGCTCGCGCTCGCGGCGGCTGCTCTTGAAATGAGCGACCGCTCGCTCCATGAGCTCCCCGACCCGTTCGCCGGTCACGACCTTCTCGCCCTCGGGAGTGACGTCCAGGGTATCGCGCTGGCGGTCGTGAACCAAGTAGCCGGCAGCCTCGAGGAAGCCCACGTACTCGGGAAAGGGAATCGTTACCGCGCCCTCGCAGATGCGGCGAATGTCGGCCACACGGTTCTGCCGGCCGTAACGTCCTTCGGCCAGGACGTTTGCGAGGATGAACCGCGCTTCCTCACATAGGACGTCCTTGGTGACCTTCGCGCGGCCTTCCATCGTTCCGGCAGTGTATCCCGCGCCCTCCGGAAGGGTCAAACGTCTTGAAAATGCGCTAGTTTGGGACGATCTTCGATCTGACGAGTGCGTGACCTGGCCGACATCCTGATCCTCCGCGGCGTGCTGAGCCTTGCACAGGTCGAGGAGGCATTGCAGGGGCAGGCGCTCTATGGCGGCGCGTTCGAGACCAACCTCATGGAGGTCACCGGGCTGACCGAGCAGCAGATTCAGCCCCTGCTCGAGCGAGCGCACCAGATCCACAATCGGATCGACATCTTCGACCTGCCCTCGGAGGACGCAACACGCCTCCTTCGACATCAACAGGCCGATAGGTACCGGGCAGTGCCCTTTCGATTGGTGGGTCGGGTTCTCGACCTACTCGTTCACGATCCGTCCGCCATCGGGACGATCGACGACATTGCCTTCGCCACCGGCTGTCGGGTGGTCCTCAACGTGGCCACCGAAGCGCGGGTCGCGTGGCATCTCAAGCGAGCCTACGGCATCGGTCTTCCCACGCGGCTCGCGCAACTGCTGGTGCGGCGGCCGGCGGCAGCAACGATCGCACCTGTGGAAACGGCGGTAACCGATGAGCTCGCGCCGCCCACGTCCGTGAGCCCGCGCGCGGAGACTCCCATATCCGTTGCGTCTTCTTCGTCCGCTCCGGCCGTCGACCACGGCGGCGTGTCGGTCTTTCCACACGGAGAGCGCATCGTCGATGCGCCGGAGCCGGGGCCCGCGCCGGCAAGAGCGCCGGACCCCGCTCCTGCGGAAGCGCGCCGCCCGCCGCGGCCGAGCGGTGAGTACTCGATCGTCCGGGAGTCCGGGCCACTTCCGAGCGTGCGCCAAGCCCGACCGAGCCAGCCACCACCGTTGACCGCGCGCGAATCGATCGAGCTGCCACCGCCCGCGCGCCGAACGGCATCCCCCTCGACGACTCCACCGTTGGGTCAGCCCTCATCGGGCACCGCAGCTCCCAGTTCACCGCCTTCGGGACTCAGCTCCTCATCACCACCCGCCTCGCCAGCGTCCGCCCCGCCTCCGCCCGCCTCGACCCCACCGCCGCATTCGCCCGTACCGGTGCTGCTCGAGGCGCCAGCCACGCCGGATCCGTCCGCATCCAGGTCGGCGGAGTACCAAGGCGCCGTCTGGATGGGGACCGAGTCGCTGGACGCGGCGTTCGCGCGGGTCGAGAGCCGCGACGAGATTCCCGCCGTGATGTTCGGCTACCTGGGCGCGCGACTCGAACGCATGCTGCTCTTCACGGCGCGCGCCGGCACGTTGACCGGGTGGGACGGCCGCGGGCCGCGCATCCGCCGCGAGAGCGTCGAGGCGGTCGTCCTCTCCCTGACCGAGCCGTCAGTGCTGCAAGGTGCTTGCGAGCACGGCCTGCCGTTCCTGGGAGCGCTGCCGTTCGGCGACGTCGAGGAATCGCTGCTGGTTCGCCTGGGCGGCGTGTGGCCGCAACATGTGGTGCTGTGGCCGATCCGCGTGCGCGAACGCACCGTGGCGCTTTTCTACGGGGAGGCCGTTTCGAGCGAGGATCTTCGCACCGCGCGCGAGCAGGCGGCACAGGCCGTCGCGTGCGTCGAGAAGGCATTCCTGCGGTTGATCCTCAACCGCAAGCGCGCGGACTCCTAGCTACCCCAACCGAACCGTTACCAGCCGGCTGACCCACCCGACCGGCGCGAGACCGACTACCCCACCGCCGCAATCGGCGCGGGCACGCCTTCCACCTCCAGCCGGCGCACGAGCGCTTCGTCCGCGGGCAGGATCCGGTAGCCCCGCAGCTGCGCGGGAAGGACCCATGCGAACTCCTTGACCTCGACGGCTCGCGGCACGGCTCCCGCCACGAGCGCGCAGTGGTATACGAGCATGTAGACGTCGTACTCGGGGTACGCATGGAACAGCACGTCCCAGACGCGGCCGACGTGCACATCGACGCCGAGCTCCTCCTGGATCTCCCGCACGAGCGCCGCGGTTGGCGCCTCCCCCGGCTCGATTTTTCCGCCCGGGAACTCCCAGAAGAGCGGGAGTGCCTGGTCCTCGCGCCGCTGACTGATCAGCACCTCGCCGCCCCTGGCCCCGACATCGGCGGCACCTTCGGCGCGCGTGCCACCGGTGCCTCCGCCGCCCACGCCTTCGGTCCGTGTGATGAGCGCAGCGACCACGAGTTTCCGGGCGCGCGGCGTCGCCGAATCGGCTGCTTGCATGGCCCTTCATAGCACCGATGCCACATCGTTCGAACGGGTCTAGGCCGTCCTTGACAGCCTGCCACTCGGCCCCCATGATGCCTGCCCGATGCGGCTCTACTCAGCGAAAATCCCTGCGATCTCGGCCGAGATCGTGCGCGTGCTAGCCGATTCCGGCGACATCGAAACATCCGACAACGCGGAGGTCGAGCTGGACGTGGCTTCTGTGCTCAAGGAGTACGTCCGCGTCGATCGTGAACTGACCGACAAGGCGAAGGACACGCTCGAGCAGCGCAAGCTCCCCTACGGACAGTTCTCCAAGATCAAGCGCGCGCTTGCAGAGGAGAAGGACTTCGGCCTGGGCGAGGAAGCCCTCAGCTGGATCGCCACCCAGCTCGTCGAGGGCTTCATGCACAGCGCCAACGTCGAGGAAGTCTTCGCCGATGACGTCGTCCTGCGCCGCCGCATCAAGGACGTGCTCAAGAAGCACATGGCCATCGACGACGAGCTCGACGCCGAGGTTCGCCAGCGCATCAAGAACCTCGAAGAGGGCACGGCCACCTGGGAGCTCGAGTATAGCCGTGTGATGGAGCAGATCCGTCAGAAGCACGGCATCAAGGAGTAGCGACGCCTGGTGGATCGGCACCTCCGACATGGAGTGGCGCATTCCCCGTTGCCTCGTCTCGACCTCCTCGTCGCCTCGCTTTTCACCTTCCCATCGCGTCCGCTCCCGCCCCTTCTCCGCCTTCCTCCGCAAGCACGCTGAATTCCAGCCAAACTTGCCTCGCTCGACGGACCGGGATACGCTCGCACGGGCGTGGCCAACGTTCTGGTCTACATAGAGCTGCAGGACGATCGGCCGGCCGAGCCGTCCTTGGAGTGCCTCGGCGAAGCTCGCCGGATCGCTTCGTTTCTGGGCGGAACGCTGTCCGCGGTGCTGCCGTGTGCACAGCCGCCGTCGTACGGCGACGACGATGTCATTGCCGTGCTCGGCCGTCACGGCGCCGACAAGGTCGTGTTGATCGCGGCGCCGGAGCTGGCGGCACCTCCTCTTTATGTGTCGCACGGCCATGCGCTGGCCACGGTATGCGAACGCCTGCCGCCGTCGTTGCTGCTCGCCGCGGCGACGCCGGGCGGACGCGATCTGGCGCCGCGCATCGCCGCGCGCCTCGGAGCCGCCTATGTACCCGAGCCTTCGATCGAGTACGGCCCGCGCGGTGATCTGGTCATGTCGCGGACGGTCTACGGCGGGTCCTACCGCCGCCGCCTGTCCGCCGACGATCTCGAGCGTCCGGTCGTCGCGACGCTCACCCCCGGCTCGTACCAGAAGGCGGCCGGCGGCGACGATGCCGAGGCGGTCATCATGCAGGCCACGCCCTCGCCGACCATGATCGAAGAGCTCGCGCGCCGCCCTGACCCGGGCGCCGCGCTCGACCACGCGCGCGTGATCGTCACCGCCGGCGCGGGTGTTTCCAGGGAGCAGTACGCGATCGTCTGCGACATCGCCCGCACGCTCGGCGGCGAGGCCGCGGTCACCCGCGGCGCGCTCGAGAAAGGCCTCGGCGAGCCCGAGCGAGAGATCGGCCTGTCCGGCCGCAGCGTGGCGCCGCGCCTGTACATCGCGTGCGGCGCCTCGGGCTCGCACGCGCACCTGCAGGCGGTGTCCCCCGATTCCACGATCGTCGCCGTGAACACCGACCCGGCTGCCGCGATCTTCAGGGTCGCCTCGTACGGGATCGTCGGCGACGTCGGCACGATGCTGCCCAAGCTGGTCGGCGCCCTGCGGCAGGCGCTCGCCGCGGAGGCGCGCAGCGCATGAAGATCGTCGTGTTGCTGCGCCGCCTGCGCTCGCGCCCAGGTGGCATCGCCAACGGCAAGGGTCGGCTGTGCGGCACCTGCGACGAGGCCGCGTTGCGCGCGGCGCTGGCGGCCCGCGCCGCGGTCCCGGGCTCGACGGTCACCGTGCTCGCAGCCGGCCCCGCCGTCAGCGAGGACGAGGTGCTGCGCTGGGCGCTGTCCGCCGGTGCCGATCGCGCGGCGCGCGTCGATGACGCCACCCTCGCCACCGTCGACTACCAGGGCCTGGGCCGTGCCCTCGGCAGTGCCGCCCGTCACCTGGGCGCCGACCTGGTGCTGTGCGGCGATCGCTCCGAGGACGAGGTCCAGGGCGCGGTCGGGCCGGCCGTCGCCGAGGCGCTCGGTGTCGCGCACGTCACCGGCACGTACGACATCAAGGTGGCCGCCGGCACCGCGACCATGTCCCGTCGCGATGGCGGGTTCGTGCGCACGCTGCGCATCAAGCTACCCGCGCTGCTCGGCGTGACCAGCCAGGCCGGCGCGGCGCTACCCGCGCACGACGTGGCTCCGAGCGCCGCCGATGCCGCGAAGCCCATCCTGGCGCTAGATCTCGCCGCGGTCGGACTCTCCGCCGCGGAGCTCAAGCACCGCGACCGTTGCCTGGGCAAGGCGCACGCGGTACGAGTGGTGCGCAACGCGACATTGGTGAAGGATCCCGACGAGCTGGTGGCCCGGCTGCGCGAGGATCGGCTGCTCGGATAAGCAGGAGGTGGTGAAGTGGTGACGCGAGCGCGCGAAGCGACGGCGCCGCGGCTGGCGCTGGCCGCCGACGACGAGCGGACCGCCGGTGAGGTCGCGGCCGTCGCCGGTGCGCGCGGCTTCCGCGTCGAGCCGCTCGACCTCGAGTCGGCGATCGACGCGCCGGTCGGTGCGATCGCCTACGCGCCGGCCACGCCGCCCGACATCGCTGCCGCGGCCCGCCTCGCCCCGCTCTGCCATCGCGCCGCCGAAAACCGCCGCCCCATCGTGCTGCTCGCCGCCTTCGAGCGCGCGCGCGGCCGCGCCGCCGAGGAGCGCGCCATCGCGCTCGCCTGGCTACGATCGCACGGCGCGATCGTGATCGGCGACCCCGATGTGTGGTTCGAGACCGCGGTGCTCATCGCCGCGTACGGCCCGCCGCCGGGGCCGCGCACGTGCATCATCGCGCCGCCGGGCGGGTGGCTGCACCTGTCGGCGATCGCGCTCGCGGTAGAAGAAGAGGCGCGCGGCGGCGCGCGCATCCCGCAGCTCGCCGAGCCCGAGCCGGCGCCCCCCGCCGACCTCGCGCTCGTCGACGGCAACCTGGGCGCACCCGCGCGCACGTCCGATGCGACCCGCGCGCTGCTCGTGCCGGTCGTCGCGCGCGCCGAGCACCTGCCCGCGAGCGGCCCCGCGACGCTGGTGGGGCTGCGCGCCGCGCTCGGAGCCGCGCACGCCGCGGGTGCCTTCGCCGAGCGGCTCGCGCAGGGCCT
>JBKJOI010000368.1:0-5121 GCA_046595695.1 Haliangiales bacterium
GTGGTCCATTTCCTGGCGATCTTCGTGGGCCTGCAGCTCGTCACGCTCGTCTTCTTCGCGCTGTCGACGACGCTCTGGCGCTATCGCGAGAGGCTGCGGGTGGTGGAGGGCCTGTACGGCCTCCTGCGGCTCGCGGCCACCGCGCTCGGTGGCCTGTTCGAGCGGCGCCTCTCGGCCGAGCGACGCGCCGCGCTCCTCGCCGGGCGGGGCCACCTCGCGGCGTCGCGCACCGTTTATGGCGACGCCGAGCGCTGGCTTCTGGTGTCGCTCGCGCAGCGGTTCGGGCTCTCGTTCAACCTCGGCGCCCTCGCCACCTGTCTCTACCTCGTGGCGTTCTCCGATCTCGCCTTTGCGTGGCAGACCACGCTCGGCTGGACCGCATCGGGCTTCCACCAGGTGCTCTCGATCCTCGCCGCGCCCTGGTCGTGGGCGTACCCGGAGGGGCTGCCGACCCTCGACGTCGTGCGGGTCAGCCGGTACTTCCGCCTCGACGGCACGTTCGGCCAGGCGGGGGCCACGGCGGCGCTGCTCGGCCAGTGGTGGCGCTTCCTCGTGCTCAGCCTGGTCGTCTACGGCCTCCTGCCACGCCTCGCCCTCTCCGTCTTCGCGGCGCTCAGGCTGCGGCGCGCCCTCGCCGGGCTTCGCCTCGACCACGGCGAGATCGCGTCGCTCGTCGAGCGGCTGACCGCGCCCCTCGTCGAGACGCACGCCCCTTTACCCGAGCCCGGCGCGCGCGCGGCCTCGGCGGCGCCGCTGCCGCCCTCACCTCTGCCTCGCCGCGGCGCGGACCAGGCGGCGACGGTGGTGATCTGGGGAGACGTGCCGATCGGGCCGGCCGACGTGGAGATGCTCATCGAAAGACGCTTCGGGTGGCGGGTCGCCGCGTCCCAGCTCGCGGGCGCGGACGACACACGGCACGACGAGGCCGTCATCGCGGCCGTGGCCGCGCGCGCGGAGGGCGCGCCGGCGCCGATCGTCGTGCTCGCGGAGGCCTTCGAGGCCCCCACGCGCGAGGCGCGCCTGTTCCTGCAGCGCCTGCGCACCGCGGTCGGCAAGGACCGGCCCATCGTGGTCGCCTTGCTCGACGGCGACGGGGCCGGTCACTGGACCGGCCCGGCCGAGGATGACGAGCGCATCTGGCACAAGCACATGACCGGGCTCGGCGACCCCTACCTGCGCGTCGAATCGCTCGTCGAGACCCTGGTGTCGCGATGACCGTGACGCCGATTTTCGCGGTGGTCGGCCACGTGAACAAGGGGAAGTCGAGCATCGTCTCGACCCTCACCGAGGACGACAGCGTCCGCATCGAGAACGACCCCGGGACGACCCGGACCGCCCGCGTGTTCCCGGTCGTCGTCGACGGCCGCACGCTTTGCTCGCTCATCGATACGCCGGGCTTCGAGCAGGCGCGAGCGGTGCTCGACTGGCTGCGCGACCACGAGGGCCAGCACCCGTCGCGCCCCGAGGTGGTCCACGCCTTCCTCGCGGCCCACCGGCAAGGCAGGGCGTTCGTCGAGGAGGTGGAGCTTCTCACCCCGGTGATGGCCGGGGCTGGCATCCTCTACGTCGTCGACGGCTCGCGGCCCTTTCGCCGCCCGTACCGCGCCGAGATGGAGATCTTGCGCTGGACCGGGCAGCCCCGGATGGCGCTCATCAACCAGATCTCCGAGCGGGATTTCATCGCGGAGTGGCGCGTCGAGCTCGACCAGTGCTTCGGCATCGTCCGCACGTTCGACGCGCACCTTGTCGGCTTCCCCGAGCGGGTGCGCCTCTTGCGCGGCATGCGCGAGCTCAGCGAGACCTTCCGCCCGCCGCTGGACGAGGCCATCGCCGCGCTGGTCGGCGAGCGTCGCCGGCGCCGCCACGAGGCGGCCCGCGTCGTCGCCCGGCTCACCGGGGCCTCGATCGGCTTCGTGCTGAACGACACGATCCCGCTCGAGGCACCCGTGGAGGTCCACGGCGAGAAGCTCCAGCGCCGCTTCCACGACGAGATCCGCGCGCTCGAGCGCAAGGCGCGGGACGAGGTCGAAAAGCTCTACTTTCACACGCGCCTCGTGCGCAAAGAGAGCGAGCTCGAGGCCCCGACCTGGGGGACGGATCTGTTCGCCAAGGAGAGCTTCAAGCGGCTCGGCCTCAAGCCGGGCGAGCTGGTGGCGGCCAGCACCGTTGCCGGCGCCACCGTCGGCGGCACGATCGACGCCAGCGTGGGCGGGGCCTCCTTCGGTACCGGTCTCATCCTCGGCGCGCTCGCCGGAGGCACGGCGGCGGCGTACTACTCCGCGCAGAACCTCGCCCACGTCCGCACGCTGTGGCGAGGCTTCGGCGGCAACCGCACGCTCGCGATCGGTCCGCACAAGAACCCCAACTTTCCCTGGGTGCTCCTCGATCGCGCGCTCCTTCACTGGGCGACGGTGAGCGATCGCGCGCACGCACGCCGCGATCCCGTGTCCCTCGAGTCGACCGGCAAGAGCGGCATCGTGCTGCGCCTGGCGGAGGACCTGCGCAAGTCCCTGACGAAGGTCTTCGCCCAGATCCGGCAGCGAGCGCCGCACCTGCCCACCGAGCTCGAGGATCAGCTCGGCACGCTCGTCATCCGCGCGGTCGACGAGCTCGCTGCCGACGAAGAGCGCGTCCTCGGCGCGCCCTGAATCCGGGCCCCGCTCTCGGGCCTGGCCAGGTCCCGGACCAGAGGCCGCGCGCGTGGTACCGGGCGCCGCGGGCGCGGGATACCGACGCTCGGCGTGCGCGCCGCGGGGTCGGCAGCCGGACCGGGACAGCGCCCTCGCGGCGCGCGCCCCGCCACGAGCCGGGCCGCCGGCAGAATCGGCACGCATGCCGGATGGGCACGCCGAACCTGAGGAATAGCTCGAGCGTCACGGTGCCGACCCCGGTCACGGGCAGCGGTGTGTCGAGGGAGGCGAGCGCCGCGTCGACGAGGCCCGCGGGCTGGTAGGCGGCCGCGCAGGCCGGTTGATCCTGGCAACGTTGTGGCCGAATTCGAAAGGACCAGACCAACGCTCCCCCGCCGGCTCGAGTCAGGGAGTACTTCGAGCTCCGCGGCCCTGACGCCGGTCAACTCTCGGCCGCTGGTGACACGTGCACCTCGCGGTGGCTCTCTCCGAAATGGTCGAGCAGGGCGAGGAAGAACAACGTCGCACCAAGGATCTCCATGGACTCTTCGACGAAGTCGAGGAGCGCGTAGACCAGGTTGTGGTCACCGGCCCGCTCGGTCCACCAGCCAAGCGGAAGCTCGATGAGCAGGGCGCCCCCGACGTAGATGGCACCCGCGATCACGAACCGGCGCCGGACGGTGCGATGCAAGTGGCGGAGGAAGGGCACGGACACGACGGCGAGCGCAAGAAGCAGGGCCGCCACCGGGACGATCCAGCCGAAGTACAGGACGCCGTGAAGGTCGACCACGGGGTTCAACCGCTCGTGGAAGCTTGCGGACTCGTCGATGGAGATGTACGCAAAGATTCCACCGAGCGCGAACCAGTGGGTTGCGAACGGGGCGCGAGCCTGACGAGCTCCGGCACCCATGGCAGCCAGGAGGGCGGCGCAGGCGAGCAGCAACATCGACGAGTACCACGTCGGCAGATTGCGCTCCTGGCTCAGCGAGAACACATCGACGAGTTCGGTCTCGTAGTCGCCCACATCTGAAGGCCTGGCTGGGTCCGCGCCCGAGCTGCACCATTTGCCGACCGCGCGCGACGCGATACTGTGACGATGCTCCAGATGGATTCTCTTCGCTACGGCCGCTACCAGGCGCTCAAGTTGCTCGGTTCGGGCGGCATGGGTGCGGTGTACCTCGCTCGCGACGAGCTGCTTGGTCGAGACGTCGCCGTCAAGACCATCCGCGCGATGCCCATGACCGGGATGGCCGCGGAGATGTTCCGGGCGCGCTTCATGAACGAAGCGCGTGCCATCGCGTCGCTCACGCACGCGAACATCGTGCGCGTCTACGACCTCGGCTTCGAAGGCGATACGCCGTATCTGGTCATGGAGGTCGTCGGAGGCGCCTCTCTCAAGGACCGCCTGCAGGAGCGCGGCCGCCTCTCCCCCATCGAGGCGCGCGTGCTGGGCGTGCAGATCGCGCGGGCACTCGAGGCGGCGCACGCCGTCGGCATCCTGCATCGGGACGTCAAGCCGGCCAATGTACTGGAAGCCGAGCCGGGCTCGTGGAAGCTCGCCGACTTCGGAGTGGCGCATGTGCCGGACTCTTCGCTCACGATGTCCGGTCAGTTCCTGGGCTCGCCTGCCTACGCGGCTCCCGAGGCGATCGAGCGAGGCGAGTCCGGGCCGGCCACCGACGTGTTCGGCGTGGCTGCGACGCTCTACGAGGCGCTGACCGGCGAGCCGCCGTACGGTCGAGGCGGGCTCATCAGCGTGGCCGTGCAGGCCGCCAAGGCGGAGCCGCGCCCGGTGACCGAGCTGAACCCCGAGATTCCACCCGAGCTGGCAGCGTCCATCATGATATCGCTGGCGCGAGACCCCGCCCGGCGACCAACGGCTGCGGGCCTCGCCGAGAGCCTCGCGTCGGCGTCGATGGCTTCGGCAGCACCCGCCAGTTCGACCTCGCTGCCGACGGCGGGCCCCTCCACACCCAGGTTGTCGCCCGTCACACACGAGAGAGCCTGGCGACCGAACCGAACGGCGGTCGTCGCCGCCATCGCCGTGGCCATGCTGATGATCGGGATCGCGATTGGAACCTCGGGGGACGGGCGCGACCGCAAGGAAGCCTCCCCGTTCGGTTCCTCGCCGGGTGCGCTACCAGGAATGTCCAACACCCGCGCCGACCCGGGGCCGAACCGGGACGGCAAGCAAGAGCAACGTTGGCGCAAGGTGCGTGACAAGCTCGACGAAGGCGACCTCAAGGACGCCGAGAAGGAGCTGCAGAAGATCCTCGAGAGGGATCCGGATGACCGTGAGGCGCGCGAGCTCCTCGACCGGATCCGTGCCGCCCGCGGGCGGCGGGGTCGCGAGGACCACTGACCGCGGAGTGCAGCTAGAATCACCGTTCGTGATCCTCGCAAGGCGTCCGTGCTGCACTTCGGCAGTGCAGTGGCCGTCCCTGGGCGTCGTCGGTTCGGGCGTCCAGGACCCTCGTGGTTCTTTCTGGAA
>JBKJOI010000375.1:0-2659 GCA_046595695.1 Haliangiales bacterium
AGGATCACGCCGAGCGAGAACACGTCACTGCGCGCGTCGAGCTCGTCGCCCGCGACCTGCTCGGGCGACATATACTTGAGCTTTCCCATGACCACGCCGGCCATGGTGCGGTGGACCTTGCGCGCCGCCTTGGCGATGCCGAAATCGGCGACCTTCACCTCGCCCTCGTACGACACGAGGATGTTCTGCGGCGACACGTCGCGGTGGATGATGCCCATCGGCTGTCCGTCGGACCCGCGCTTCTCATGTGCGTAGCCGAGCCCGCGCGCGGCCTCGGCGACCACGAACGCCGCGGTCGCGGTGGGGAAGGGCTGGCCGACGGCGCGCAGGCGCTCGCACAGGCGCGAGAGGTCCGAGCCCTCGACCAGCTCGAGGGCCAGGTAGAACGATCCGGCTTCCTCGCCGAAGTCGAACGTTTGCACCAGGTTGGCGTGGGTCAGCGTGCTGGCCGTGCGCGCCTCGTCCTGGAACAACGTGATGAACTCGTGCTCCTCGTTGAAGATCGGCAGGATGCGCTTCAGCGCAATCGTCTTCTCGAAGCCGGCGGCGCCGCGCAGCACGGCTCGGTAGACCTCGGCCATGCCGCCCGACGCGATGCGCTCGACCAGCATGTACTTGCCGAACTGGGTGGGTGCGAAGGGCGGGGCGGGCAAGGCGGCTAGAGATTAAACGTCTCGCGCCGACGGCTGTAACTTTTGTAATGACGCGCCGCGTAAAATAACGCGGCGCGAAATAAGCGCATTGACCATGTTCAAAAATTCCATCTACCGTGTAACCCCCATGTTGCAAACCAAGTGGCTCGCTGTTGCCTCCGTGTTTCTGGCCGCTGCCGCTTCCGCCGCGTGTGCGCCCAAGCTGGACACCACGCGCGAGCCTGCCGATACCGGCAGCTTCGGCACGACCGTCTTCACGCTGGCCTGCCAGCGCATCGCGTTCGATCGCGACCTCACCGACGGCAACGACACCGTCGACGTGTCCGGCTCGATCTTCCGCGCGACCTGCCGGCAGGGCGACGATCCCCCGGCGGGAGCGCCGCCGGCTATCGAGGCGATGCACGCCGAGCGTGGCTCGATCATCGCGGCGCTCGATCTGATGTTCCCGGGCGACTACCTGGCCGAGCTGCAGGCCTACCTGACGTCGAACGCCTTCCTCGCCATCTACGACGACGGCACCATGGAGAAGTCGCTCGGCACGCTGGTCGAGCTACTCGACTTCCTGGCCGCGGATCCGGGGCTGTCGCCGGCGCTGGCGCGGCTCGAGCGCCGCCCTGGCTACCGGCCGCTGCTCCCGGCGCTCGGCCTGGTGCGCGCGGTCGCTGCCTACGACGACCTGAACCTGCTCGTGAAGGAGCTGACCGACGCGATCGCCCAGGGCGGCCCGGCGCACAACGAGTTCGAGAAGTTCCAGCTCGCGCTCTCCAAACACTTCAGCAACACGCGCGTCCTGCCGCAGCCCGAGCGCGATGACGCCGCGCGCACCCTGCGCCTGGCGACCACGCTCCTCTTGACCGAGTCGCCCCTGCTCGGCAACGGCATCTCCCGTCCGCTCGTGCTCCGCGACTCGCGCGGCCTGGCTCTGGTCCAGATCGATCCCGGCACCGGCGACATCGCGGCGCCCTTCGTGGATGTCGATCAGAACGGCCTCGCCGACACCAGCGCCGACGGACGCTTCGTCGACGCGGCGGGCCTGCCCATCCTCGAGGTCCCGACGCCGTTCGCGACCCCGTACTCGACGCCCAGCCCGCCCGTGCCGCGCGACGCCGACGGCCGCGCGCTGCAGTTCGCCGACGGCCCGCCGCTCTACAAGTACGTCGATCTCGACCGCACCGTCCTGGGCGCGCTGGTGCGCGACGTCCCGAACCTCATGGATCCGCTACGCGGCACCGCGCTCGACTTCCTGCGCGGCGCCTCGGCGCTCATGTCCTCGAACCCGCGCGTCACCGACGCGGTGCACACCTACGACGACGGCACGTCGATCACCTACCGCGGCTACGACACCACGGCGTCGCCGCTGCTCGACATCGCCTACGGGGTGCTCACGCTGCTCGCCGATCCCAACCTGCCCGACACGCTCGCGTTCTCGAGCACGCTGTTCGTCGACCACGAGAGCGAGGCCGCGCGCCTGCTCGAGGCGATCTGGGACATCGCCGACCTGGGCGATCAATTCCCCGACGCCAAGCTCGAGCCCGGCTCGGCCATGTACGACGACCTCATGCCCATCGTGATCGCGATCCTGAACGAGCCCGGGCTCGCCGAGGACATCCTGCTCGGCATGGAGAATCCGAAGGTGCGCGAGCTGGGCGACCGGTTCCGCAACTTCATGAAGTACAAGGACCAGTTCACCCTGGGCACCACGGCGCCCTACCCGGTGATCGGCTCGTTCGCGACCGAGCCGAATCGCAACGCCGCCGATTCGGCCTTCAACCGCTCGCTCTTCCAGCGGCTCCTGCATCTCATCCACGACTCGAGCGGCGTCGGCATGTGCAACAAGCAGGGCGCGGTCGTGAAGGATCCCTTCATCGGCATCACCCTCGCCACCTACGACGAGTGCGAGATGCTCGAAGTCCCCGACCTGGCCATCATCTACGTGCAGTCGATCGCGCGCGCCCGGGTGAACGGCAACTTCGTGTGCGAGAAGGGCACGCTCAGCTGTCCGAATG
>JBKJOI010000442.1:0-4514 GCA_046595695.1 Haliangiales bacterium
GTGCCCGACGTGGAAGCGCTGGCGAATGAGAGCGACGCGCGCTTCGACGAACGGTTCGCGCGCACGAGCAGCTACATGCAGGCGCCGGTGTTCCGCACGCATCACTCGGAGTCGCAGCTGCTGCGCTACATCAAGGGTCTCGAGTCACGCGATCTCTCGCTCACGACCTCGATGATCCCGCTCGGCTCGTGCACGATGAAGCTGAACGCGACGGCGGAGATGATGCCGATCTCGTTCCCCGGCTTCTCCAGGCTGCACCCGTTCGCGCCGCGCGCGCAGACCACCGGCTACCTCGAGCTGTTCAACACGCTCGAGGCCTGGCTCGCCGAGATCACCGGCTTCGCCGCGGTGTCCTTGCAGCCGAACGCCGGCTCGCAGGGCGAGTACGCCGGCCTGCTGGTGATCCGCAAGTTCCACCAGGCGCGCGGCCAGGGCCACCGCAAGGTCTGCCTCATCCCGTCGTCGGCGCACGGCACCAACCCGGCCTCGGCGGCGATGGTGGGCATGCAGGTCGTGGTCGTCGCCTGCGACGACCAGGGCAACGTCGACCTCGCCGACCTCGAGACCAAGGCCAGGGCGCACAAGGACGACCTCGCCGCGCTCATGGTCACCTACCCGTCGACGCATGGGGTCTTCGAGGAGGACATCAAGCGCATCTGCTCGATCGTCCACGACTTCGGCGGCCAGGTGTACATGGACGGCGCCAACATGAACGCGCAGGTGGGCCTTTGCCGACCGGGCGACATCGGCGCCGACGTGTGCCACCTGAACCTGCACAAGACCTTCTGCATCCCGCACGGCGGCGGCGGCCCGGGCATGGGCCCGATCGGGGTGGCCAAGCACCTCGCCGATCACCTGCCGCGTCACCCGGTCGTCGAGACCGGCGGCAAGGACGGCATCGGCGCGGTCTCGGCGGCGCCGTGGGGCTCGCCGTCGATCCTGCCCATCTCGTGGGCGTACATCCGCATGATGGGCCCCGACGGGCTCAAGCTCGCGACGCAGGTGGCCATCTGCAACGCGAACTACGTCGCGGCGCGGCTCGAGCCGCACTACCCGGTGTTCTACAAGGGCGTGCACGGGCGCGTGGCCCACGAGTGCATCCTGGACATGCGCCACTTCAAGAAGAGCGCGGGCATCGAGGTCGAGGACATCGCGAAGCGGCTCATGGACTACGGCTTCCACGCGCCGACCATGTCGTTCCCGATCGCCAACACCATGATGATCGAGCCGACCGAGAGCGAGCCGCTCGAGGAGCTCGACCGCTTCTGCGCGGCGATGATCGCGATCCGCGAGGAGATCCGCGCCATCGAGGACGGCCGCGCGCCGCGCGAGGGCAACTTGCTCAAGAATGCCCCGCACACGGTCGAGGCCGTGATGGCGAGCGAGTGGAAGCACCCGTACCCGCGTGAGCAGGCGGCGTTCCCGCTGCCCTACGTGAAGAGCGGCAAGTTCTGGCCGTCGGTGGGCCGGCTGAACAACACGCTCGGCGATCGCAAGCTGGTGTGCAGCTGCCCGCCGATCGAGGACTACCAGTAGCGCCGTCGCCGTTCCTCAGCTCAGCTCGCAGCAAGGCGCTGCGCGCTCCGACCAGGTCTCCGCCGCACTCTCCGCCGCATTCGCCGCACTCTCCGCCGCGTTCTCCAGCGCGATCTCCCGACGCGATCCTTCCGACGCGCTCGCTCCACGCTCCCGCTTCGAACGCTCCACACCGCTCGCGCCCACGCATGTCGATGCTGTAGGTTCGCGCGCGACTGGCTCGTTCGTGCGATGAAGATGGAACTGCAGCGTGCGCTGGCGCCACGGCACGTGCGTCAAGCGTGTGAGCAAGCACCGAAATCAACGATCTTGAAGCGTCAGACTCGTGTCGCTTATGGTGCTCGTGTGGGATCGCGGTTGCGCCTGCGCGTGACGTGAGCCCCAAAGTTCACCTGGGATTCGAGCGCGGATTCGGCCGCGCTCGACATTGCCAAGGGTGTGTCCGCGCCGGGGAGAATCGGCCACGCTGATGTCACCGCAACTCGTCAAGGAAGCGCACCTCGTGCCGGTTCGGACGCAGCGGATCTCCGACCGCATGCCGGCCCCGGGCACCCTGCTGTGCGAGCGCTACCGCCTCGGCCCGCTGGTCGGCCGCGGCGGTGCGGCGGCGGTCTACCGCGGCACCGACGAGGTCCTCGACGAGATCGTCGCCGTCAAGGTGCTGCTCCCCGACGGCATCATGAGCAACCCGCGCGCGGCGCACCTGTCGTTTCGCGCCGAGGCCGTGTCGGCGATGCGGCTCTCGCATCCGCGCATCCTGCGTGTCTACAACTACGAGATCCAGCCGCCCTGGGAATTCCTGATCATGGAGTTCGTCGCCGGTGAGAACCTGGGCAAGGTGGTGAAGACCCTGCCCGACGGCCGGCTCACGCCCGTCGAGACCGTCGACGTGGGCATCGGCTGCCTCGAGGCGCTCGAGGCCGCGCACGCCGAGGGCATCGTGCACAACGACCTCACGCCCGCCAACGTGCTGCTCACGCGCGCGGGCACGATCAAGCTGTGCGACTTCGGGCTGGCCCGCTTCACCACCGCCGAAGTGCCCGAGCGGACCATCTCGGCGGTCGGCACGCCCGCGTTCATGAGCCCCGAGCGCATCACCGGCGCGTCGGGTGACGCGCGCTCCGATCTGTACTCGCTCGCGGCGACGCTGTTCGCGCTCGGCGATGGGGACAGCATGTTCGGTAGCGGTGCCGAGGCCTACTACCACCACGTGCACACGTCGCCGCCGGCGTCGCGCTACCTGCCCGCCGCGCTGAACGAGGTGCTGCGCGTGGCGGCCGCCAAGAACCCGGCCGAGCGCTTCCAGTCGGCGCAGGAGATGCGGCTGGCGCTCACCGCGGTGCGCCGGATCGTCGGCGGGTCGGGCTCAGGGGTGGGCCAGTACCCGGACCCGCGCCCGCCGAGCGCGCCACGGCCGCGCCTGCGGGACATCGCCGAGGAGTCGCTGGTGTCGCCGACCGATCTCGACGACGCGCTGGCCGATAGCGTGGACATCGTGATCGGGGAGGACTCGGCGGCACACGCTGGCGGCCCCGCGGCGGTGGTGCGCGCCGTGTCGGCGCCGGTGCGGCCGGGGTTGGACGCGCGCGGGATGGTCGAGATCCCGGCGTTGATCCTGTCCTCGAGCTTCGGCGGCGTGTACGCGGTGAAGGGCTTCCTGCTCGACCGCATGCTGGTGAGCAACGAGCAGTACGCCGAGTTCGCGCGCGCCACGGGCGAGGCGCCGCCGGCGCACTGGCTGGGCGGTCGCCCGCCGGCCAACCTCTCGAAGCACCCGGTCGTCGGCATCACGCGGGGCCAGGCGGCGCGCTACGCCGAGCTGCACGGCAAGCGGCTGCCCAGCGCCCTCGAGTGGGAGGCCGCGGCGCGCGGCGCCGACGGTCGCAAGTTCCCCTGGGGCGAGGCCTATGACCCGGCGCTCTGCCAGGGGCCGGAGCGCTCCGCGGGCGCGACCGCGTCGGTCGATCAGCACCGCTCGGGTGCCTCGAGCTTCGGCGTGCTCGACCTGGTCGGCAACGTCTGGGAGTGGACCGTCGACGACACGCACGGCCAGGCGCCCGAGGCGGGCTACGCGTGGGTCTTCGGTGGCTCGTTCAAGCACCGCTGCGATCCCGACGGTGGCCTCGCGCGCACCTCGGTGTCGACCACCAAGAGCTACGAGTACCTGGGCTTTCGCTGCGGGGCGGACGAGGTGAAACATGTACGTCGTTGATCGCGACGGGCTGGACGGGCTGCTCGCGCCGCGAACCGACGTGACCGTGCCGGTCGCGACCGCCGGCGCCGGGCGCGGTGCAGAGGCCACGAGTGGGCTGTACGCGCTGGCAAACGCGGCGAACTTGACGCGTGCGGCGTCACCGGAGGCGCTCGCGGAGGCACCGCTAGCGAGCTGGTCGGCGCTCGCGCCGCTCGCGCGCGTCGCTGACGACCTGCGGCTCGACACGCGCGTGGACCTGTTCCTACCCGAGCATGTGCGCGCGGCCGGCCGACCGGCGCGCGTGACCCTGCCGCCCCCGGTGAGCGAGGCGGCCGACGAGTCGCTGTCGGGCGCTCCGATCGACCTCCGCCCGCGCCGCTCCAGGCGCGGGCTGGTGCTGGGCGTGGGCGTGGTCGCGGTCGCGGCGGTGGCCGGGCTGCTCGCCTTCGTGACGCCGCGGCTCGAGGGTGGCGGCGGCGCGGATGGTCCGGGTGTCATGACGGCGCCACGCGTGGCGCCCGCGCCCCCGGCAGCGCCGCGCGTCGCGGTCGCGTCGGCGGCCATCACGGGGCCGCCGTCGCCTCGGCGCCCCGTGGCGCTGCCCGCCGCGACGACCCTGCCGGTGGCCGAGCCGCGCTGGACGCCGCCCACGCTGCCCGCGGGCGCCAAGCTCGAGTGGCGCCTGCCAGCTCACTTCGCCATCGGTGCGACGGAGCCGGAGCGCTTCCAGGACGCCGAGCTGCGCGCGCTGGTCGCCACGCTCCTGGCCCGCTGCGTGCCCGAC
>JBKJOI010000498.1:0-6825 GCA_046595695.1 Haliangiales bacterium
GCACGCTGACCGTGTTGATCGACTTGGCGAGCGCGGTGCGCAGCGTGAGCGGCCCGAGGAACTCGTTCTTGTAGTTGCCCGGCGTCCAGATGCCCGAGGCCGTGCGCACCGCGATGGGCGCGTCGGGCACGATCGACAGCTCGGTGTAGCCGGCGTTGATGGCGGCGGCGTAGACGAACGGCTTGATCGACGAGCCAGCCTGCCGGCGCGACTGGGTCGCGCGGTTGAACTGCGACGAGCGGTAGTCGTTCCCGCCGACCATCGCGGTCACGTCGCCGGTCTTGAGGTCCATGGCGAGCAGCGCGGCCTGCACGTCGGGCGCCTCGGCGAGGCGCGCGATCTCGCCCTTCTTCTCGTCGTGGACGATGACCACGGGCACGAGATCGCCGAGGGTCAGGCGGTGCGCCTTCACGCGCCCCGGCTTGTCGCCGGGCACGGTCTCCTTCCAGCGCATGAGGCGCGCCGCGTCGTCGGGATCGAGGCGCAGCTCGCGCGGCCCGACGTCGACGGTGATGCTCTTCTTCTTCACCAGCTCGGGGCGCGGGATGTCGATCACCACGCCGACGTACGAGACGCCGGGCAGGAGCGCGCCGCCGGCGTAGAGCGCGGCCTCGGCGGCGTCGGCGACGTAGGGCCGCGGCGGGCCCTCGACGAAGGCGTCGCGCTCGGCGCCGTCCAGGTGACCGATGGGGCCGCGGAAGCCGAGGCGCTGATCGAGCGCGGTCAGGCCGTCGCGTACCGCGGCCTCGGCCGCGAGCTGCTGCTTCATGTCGACGGTGGTGTAGATGGTGAGCCCGGAGTCGAAGACCAGCTGCTCACCGAACTTTTGCGTGGCCCAGCGGCGGATGTGCTCGACGAAGTAGGGCGCGGCCACGTCGGAGAGCGGCTTGTCGCTGCCGACCAGCGCGATCGGCTCCTCCTTGGCGGCCTTCTCCCCGGCGGCGGTGATGAAGCCGTCCTCGCGCATGCGCCCGAGCACGTAGTTCTGCCGCTCGCGCGCGCGCTCGAAGTCGTTGTAGGGCGAGAACTTGGTCGGAGCCTTGGGCAGGCCCGCGAGCATGGCCGCCTCGGCGACGGTGACGTGCTCGACGTCCTTGCCGAAGTAGGCCTCGGCGGCCGCCTGCACGCCGTAGGCGCCGTGGCCCAGGTAGACGTGGTTCAGGTAGATGTAGAGGATCTTCTCCTTCGAGAGCTCGCGCTCGACGCGCACCGAGAGGATGAGCTCCTTGGCCTTGCGCGACAGCGTCTTCTCGTTGGAGAGCAGGAGCATGCGCGAGACCTGCTGCGTGATCGTCGACGCGCCCTGCTGCGCGCCGCCGCCGCGGTAGTTGGCCCAGGCCGCGCGGGTGATGCCGATCGGGTCGAAGCCCTTGTGGCTCCAGAAGCGGCGATCCTCGGCGGCGATGAAGGCGTTCTTCACGTGCGCCGGCATGCGGTCGATCGGCCGGAGGACGCGCTTCTGCAGGAAGAACTCGCCGATGAGCTCACCGTCGACGGAGTAGACGCGCGTGGCGCGCGCGGGGCGGTAGTCGAGCACCACGGCCAGGTCGGCGGGCAGCTCTTTGGCGAACTGGGTGTAGAAGTAGTAGAGCGCGCCCAGGCCCAGGGAGGTCATCCAGACGGTCAGCAGGGCGATCTGGCGCAGGAACGAGAACGCGCGCAGGCGCCGCGTCGGCTTCGAGGGTCGCGCGGACTTGCGCGCCCGCCGCGCGCTCGCGCTCGACGATGGGGACGAGGACGCTTTCGGGGCCGGCGTTGGATCAGGAGTCGCTGTGCGCGCCACGGCTGCAGCCGCGAGCTGCGGCGCTGGCGTGGGGTCGGGCTTCGCGACGGGCTGCGGCGCGGGCGTGGGGTCGGGCTTCGCGGCCCGGCGCGGTGCGGGCGTGGGATCGGGCCTCGCGGCGCGTGGCGTGGGCGTGGGATCGGGCCTGGCTGGGCGCGGCGTGGACGTGGGATCCGGCCGGGCGGCGGCTCGCCGGGGCTCGGATTTCGCGGCAGGCGGCCCGGGCACGGACTTTGCGCCCTGGCCAGGCCCGGGAGATTTTGTGCTTTTCAGACCTTTTCTTGCCTTGTTCCGGTCGCGGGCCACAATTGATCCTGGTATGGGCGTGGCGCGAGCTCCAGTCAAATTTCTCGTTGTTTCGCTCATCTTCGCGTCCTGGGGGCTGCTCGCGCTGCTGCCCACCGACGCTGCGGGGCAGGCGAACGGGCGCCCGCTCACCCCCGACATCCCGAAAGTGCTGCCCGAGTCAGTGGTGGTGGCGGCCTTCGAGAACCCGAGCGTGCTCGGCAACCTGGAGTGGATGCGCATCGGCTTGCCGGTCGCTTTGCACGACAAGCTCACCAGCCACCCGGGGCTGCGGCCGCAAGGCGGCGTCTTCGGCGTCCCCGAGGAGAAGCCGGTCGGCCCCACCGACGCCGTCGGCATCGCGGCGCTCGCCGGCCGCGCGCACGCGCGCTGGGTAGTCACCGGCACCGTCGCGCGCACCGAGTGGAAGCTCGATCTGACGCTGCGCCTGTGGAAGGTCGAGGGCACGCCGCCGGTGGCACGCGAGGTCGCGACCTGGAAGAAGCTCGACGATTTCGGCCAGACGCTGCCGATGCTGGGCGAGGGCGCGCGCGAGCTGTTCAAGAGCGTCGGGCTGCCCTTCCCGAAGGACCGCGAGGCGGCGCTGGTCAAGCCGTCGACCGCCGACTACTACGCGTTCATGCTCTACGGCCGCGGGCTGCGGGCGTTGCACGGCCTGGGCGGGCCACCCGACTTCGCCAAGGCGGAGAAAGACCTCGGCCGCGCGGTCTTCATCGATCCCAAGTTCGCCGAGGCGCACTATGCGCTGGCGCTGCTCTACACGCGCAAGAAGCTGCCCGCCAAGGCGCGCGGCCGGCTCACCTATGCGCTCGATCTACGGCCCGAGTTCTACGCCCCGATCACGGCGCTCGCGCGCGACGCCGCGGCCACGAAGAACCGCGGCGAGGCCATCGACCTGGCCGCGCGCGCGCTCGCCATCCGGCCCTGGGACGTCGACATGCGGCTCCTGCTCGGCGCGCAGCTGTGGGAGGACGGCGACATCGACGGGGCGTTCCTCGAGCTCGCGCGCATCGTGAAGGTGGATCCCGAGCACCTGCCGGCGCGCCGGCTGCTCGTGCTCGTGCACGCCAGCAAGGGCAACGGCGCCGAGCTCGCGGCCGAGCTCGAGGCGATCGTGGAGCTCGACCCCGCCGACCGCGCTGCGCGCCTCGATCTCGGCGCCGCGTACTGGTCGCTCGGCCGCGACGAGGACGCCATCCGCATCTACGAGAGCGTCGTGAAGGACGATCCGCACCAGCTGCAGGCGCTCAAGTTCCTCGGCGACATCTACCGGAAGCGCGGCGACATCACCACCGCGATCGCCTGGTACGAGAAGGCCCTGAAGGCCAACAAGAACGACCCGCGGCCGTACTTCCTGCTCGGTTCGGCCTACCTCGAGGCGGGCGAGGACACGCGCGCGATCAAGATCTTCAAGGCCGCGCAGAAGTTCCCCAAGTACCTGGGTGACGCCGAGGCGAACCTGGGCGCGATCTACCTGCGTCTCGGCGACGACGTGCAGGCGTTCTGGTACACGCGCCAGGCGGCCAAGAAGCGGCCGTCGTCGGCGCGCGTGCAGTACAACTACGGCCTCGCGCTCATGCGCGCGAAGAAGTACCCCGAGGCGCTCGAGGTGCTCACGCACGCGGCCGAGCTCGACCCGAAGGAGGCCGACGTGCGCTTCGCCCAAGGCGTGGCGCTCCTGCGGCTGGGCCGCCTGGAGGACGCCGAGAAGGCCTTCCAGGAGGCGCTCAAGATCGACCCGAAGCACGCCGACGCGCAGCACAACCTCGAGCTCATCGACGAGCTGCGTCGCCGCGCCAACGAAGGCGAGCTCCAGCAGCCGGGCTGAGCCGGTCGGCGTCGGCGCGCGATCGATTCGCGCAGCGTCGGTGCTCGGAGATCTTACTTTCGGGGACGGTGTACAGGATCTTACTTTCGGGCCGAAAGTAAGATCCTGTACACCGTCCCCGAAAGTAAGATCTCCGCTTCGCCGCAGTGTCAGTCGCAGCGCAGCGTGATCGACCAGCCGTCGTGGATGTAGGTCTTGCGCAGCGTGCCGGTGTCGCCGCACTGGGTCGCGGCGGTGGACTGCAGGAGGCACATGTCGTGGCGGCCCGAGGCGGCGCGGAAGGCAGCCTTGGCGCGCCCGCCGACCTCGCCGACCAGGAGGCCGTCGACATAGACGCGCAGCGCGCCCTGGCAGGTGCCGTTGTCGACGAAGAAGGTGACCGTGGTGGAGGCCACCGGCGGCGCGATCTTGTCCTTGCCCGGCTTGCCGGTCGGCTTGGGCAGCGCGACCAGCGGCGGCGGCGCCGCGATGCCCAGCTTCTCCAGCTCGTCGCCCTTGGCGACCAGCACGGCGGCGTCGCAGCCGGCAAACGAGAGCTCGCCGGCGAGCTGCTCCTGGAAGGCTACGCGCATCTCGCGGAAGTCGCGCAGGACCTGGGGGTATAGCTTGATCGAGCGCGCCACCTTCCAGCGGTAGTCGGGCGTGAGGCCGTAGGTCTCGCCGAGATCGTCGAGCTCCTTGATCGACGCGTGGCGCGCCTCGAGCTCCTTGCCCATGGTGTGGTAGCTCTGGCCCAGATGGAACGCGCGCGCGTACGAGAGCGCGATCGCGTCGATTGGGCAACGCGCCTTGCCCTTCGCGGCCTCGGCGTGCGCCGACAGCGTGGCGATGACCGTCTGCACGTCGCGCGAGAAGCTCTCGCGCGCCGCGTGCATCTGCCCGTGCAGCTCGAAGAATCGATCGACGTAGACGCGGTACTGCGCGGTATCACCGAAGACCGTGATGATCTTGGGATCCGACGACATGCGGAAGCCGCCCGGCTCCTCGGCCGGCGCCTTGTTGGTGGCGCCCTTGGCCGTCGCGGTGCCCTTGGCGGCCAGGGAGGAGGGCGCGAAGAGCGCAACGAGCGCCGCAAGGGCTATGAGCGAGACCGACCGCACGCGCTGGAGTTCCGGCATCGATTATGAACCGACGGCCCCGCCGCGCCCACAATTCAGACTTTCGTGTCATCCGGCACGCTTCCCCGCGGCTCCTATGGGATGTGAGCGAGAGGGCGAAGGGTGCGTGACGCCGTGGACGCGGCCCAGGCGGAACAGGTGACCGGCACGGCCACCCGCACCGAGGCGCTGGCGCGACTGGCCCGGCGCTGCGCGCGCAAGGGCCACGCGATCGCCCGGGATCTGCTCGGCGACGCGGCCGAGGCCGAGGATGCGGTGCAGGAGGCGCTCGCCCGCGCCTGCGCCGGCTGGGCGCGGTTGCGCGATGCCGAGGCGCTCGAGGGCTGGTTCTACCGGGTGCTGACCAACCTGTGCCTGCGCACGCTGCGGCGGCGGCGCCTGGCCCTGGTGGTGCGCCGGTTGTGGACGTCGTCGCAGTCGCTGGCCACGGCGCGCGGCGCGGCTCCCTACGGCGAGGACGCCCCGGGCACCGTCGATGTGATCGCTGACGTGCCCGCCGCCGACGACGCGCTCGCCGACGCGGCGGAGCGGCGGAGCGTGCTGATCGCGGTCGCCGAGCTGCCGCTCATGCAGCGGACCGCGCTGGTGCTGCGCTTCGGCCACGAGCGCTCGGTAGGCGAGATCGCTGCCATGCTCGGGGTAGGTAAAAGTACGGTGAAGACTCACCTGCTGCGCGGGCTGGAACGCCTGCGCCAGGACGTCAGGAGGGCCCAATGAAGGACGACAAGGACGTGCGCTGCGACGGGGTGGAGCAGCGGCGGGTGGCCTCGCAGGCCCTGGCGGCGGAGCTGGCGGCCCATGCCGCCGGCTGCAGCCGCTGCGAGCAGCGTGAGGCGGTGCGTGATCGGGTCGCGCGCGTGCTGGCGGCGTCGGGTCGCCGCGCCGAGCCGATCGATCCTGGCTACCTCGCGCGCGTGACCGCGGGCGCCGAGGCGCGCCTGGCGCGCGGCGCAGGGCCGGGCCGCTGGCCGGCGCTGGCGGGCGCGGCGGTCGCGTGCGCGGCGCTCGTGGTCTGGCTGGGCGCGCGCGAGCGCACGCCGCTCGCGACCTCGGTGGAGCTCGCGCGCGCGAGCGCGGGCGCGGCGCTCCTGCTCGACGACGCGGGCGACGACAAATTCGATCACGCGCGCGACGACACGGAGATCGTCGAGGAGCTGGTGCGGCTCTCCGACGTCGAGACGGGCCTGGCGCTGGGTGCGCGCTGGGACGAGATCGAGGCGCCGCTCGGCGCGGCCGGCGAGCTCTCGCCCGCGGCGCGCGCGCCGCTGGGCCCGCTTGGATCGAGGAGGAACTGACATGCGACCGAGAGAGAAGATCCTGTTCAGGCGCGCCGCGCTCGCGCTCGCGCTCGTGACGTTCGCGGCGCTCGCGACGTTCTTCGGCGCGCCCGCCCGGGCGCAGGACGAGGACGTCGTGGAGCTGCGTGAACCCGGCCAGGCCGGCGGCGACGTCGAGGCGCTCGCCGACGAGCTGGGCCTGAGGACCGCGCAGCGGCAGGCCATCCGCGACCTCGAGGACGACGCGCGCAAGCAGCACGCGAAGCTGCGCGCCGACCTCGAGATCGTCGAGATCGACCTGCGCCGCGAGCTCGAGAAGGACGATCCCGACGAGATCAAGGTCGCGGCGTACATCGACCGGGTCGGCGCGCTCGAAGTGGCGATGCGCAAGACGCACATCGTCACGTGGCTGAGGGTGCGCCAGCTGCTCACCAGGGACCAGCGCGCGCTGCTCGCGCAGCGGCACGGCGATCGGATGCAGCTGAAGAAGGAGCGGGAGGCGGGCAAGCAGAA
>JBKJOI010000943.1:0-6938 GCA_046595695.1 Haliangiales bacterium
GTGGACGACGCAGTTGCTGCGGCAGGCGCCGGCCACGACGTCGCTGTTGGCGGTGCCGTCGTCGCATTGCTCGGGCATCGCCCCGGTCGAGTCCACCAGCCCGTCACCGCAGCCGAAGCCGGTGCAGACGCCGGCGATGCACGACGCCGGGCCGTCACCGGCGCAGGGCGTGCCATCAGCGGCGTTGTCGCAGCGGTCGGCCGGCACGCCGCAGATCGCGGGCGAGGAGGTCTCGATGCAGACGCGCCCGGCCGGGCAGTAGGCCCCATCGGCGCACGCCGTCGAGGCGGGCGCGAGGCAGGCCGCGGCCGAGGCGGCGAGCACCAGAGCGAGGGCCAGGGAGCACAGAGGTCGTGACAAGGAGGGAATGATAGCTCGCCCACAGGCTCACGGCGCGAGCGAGAAAGCCGCCCGCGGCGGGCGCGTCGTCGACGACGCCGTCCCCGCAGCGCGTCGGCAGGCAGTTCCCGCGGCACGCGCGGTTGGGCTCGGGGCCGTTGCCGCCGGCGCCGCTGCCGTCGTCGCAGAGCTCGGGCTCGCCAGGGCGGTCGGGGTCGATCACCGCGTCGCCGCAGATCGACGCCTGGCACGCGCCGCCGACGCAGATCGAGCGCCGTTCGCCCGCGCACGGCGTGCCATCCGTCTCGCCGGTGCAGCCACCGCGTCGGCCGACGCGACGGACTGGCGGACGGTGCCGGGCGGGCAGTGGCCGTCGCCGCAAGGCGCGGACGACGGAGCGAGGCACGCGAGCGCGCTCAGGGCAGCGAGGCGAGCGCGGCGGTCCGGACGCGGAGCACGCGCGGATGATAGCGCTGTCTAGGCCACCCGCCGTCCGCGTCGTGCGGCGGGTGCGGGCGCCGCGGCGGCCGTGGCCGCGGCGCGCGCGCTGCGGCCCTCGGTCAGCATGCGGCCGAGGAACTGGCCGGTGTACGAGGCCGCCACCTTGGCAACGTCTTCCGGCGTGCCCGCCGCGATGACCTCGCCGCCACGCGAGCCGCCCTCGGGGCCGAGGTCGATGATCCAGTCAGCGGTCTTGATGACGTCGAGGTTGTGCTCGATCACCAGCACGCTGTTGCCGGCGCGCACCAGCCGCTGCAGCACCTCGAGCAGGCGCTGCACGTCGGAGAAGTGCAGGCCGGTGGTCGGCTCGTCGAGCAGGTAGAGGGTGCGGCCGGTGTCGCGCTTGCAGAGCTCGCGCGACAGCTTCACCCGCTGCGCCTCGCCGCCCGAGAGCGTCGTCGCAGGCTGGCCGAGCGCCACGTAGCCGAGGCCGACGTCGTCGAGCGTCTTCAGGATGTTGCGCAGCGACGGCACGTTGGCGAACAGCTCGAGCGCCTCGGCGATCGACGTCTCGAGCACCTGCGCGATGTTCTTGCCCTTGAAGGTCACGCGCAGCGTCGCGTCATTATAGCGCTTGCCCTTGCAGACCTCGCAGGTCACGTAGACGTTGGGCAGGAAGTGCATCTCGACCTCGCGCACGCCGTCGCCCTCGCAGGCCTCGCAGCGCCCGCCCTTGACGTTGAAGGAGAAGCGGCCCGGCTCGTAGCCGTAGGCGCGCGCCTCTTGCGTCATGGCGAAGACGTTGCGGATGTGGTCGAACGCCTTGGCGTAGGTGGCCGGGTTCGATCGCGGGGTGCGGCCGATCGGCTTCTGGTCGATGTCGATGACCTTGTCGATCTTGTCGACGCCGCGCAGCTCGCGGTGGCGGCCGACCTTCTCGCTCGACTCGTGCAGGCGGCGCTTGAGCGCCGGGTGCAGGATGTGGTTGATGAGCGACGACTTGCCGGCGCCCGAGACGCCGGTGACCGCGCACAGCACGCCCAGCGGGAAGCGCGCGTCGATGTCCTTGAGGTTGTTCTCCTTGGCGCCCAGCACCTCGATCCAGCCGGTCGGCTCGCGCCGGGTGTCGGGGATCTCGATGCGGTCGACGCCGGAGAGGAAGCGCCCCGTCGGTGAGTCGGGGTTGGCGCGCAGCTCCTCGGGCGTGCCCTGGGCGACGATCCGGCCGCCATGCTTGCCGGCGCCGGGGCCGAAGTCGAGCACCCAGTCGGCGGCGTCGATGGTCTCCGAGTCGTGCTCGACGACCAGCACGCTGTTGCCGAGATCGCGCAGGCGCCGCAGCGTGGCGATGAGCTTGAGGTTGTCGCGCTGGTGCAGGCCAATCGACGGCTCGTCGAGCACGTACATGACGCCCGATAGCTCGGAGCCGAGCTGCGAGGCCAGCCGGATGCGCTGTGCCTCGCCGCCCGAGAGCGTCGCCGCGCTGCGATCGAGGGTGAGGTACTCGAGGCCGACGTCGAGCAGGAAGCCGAGGCGCGCGTTGATCTCCTTGAGGATCTCGAAGGCGATCTGGGCGCGCGCGCCGTCCAGCTTCATGGTGCGGAAATGCGTCGCCGCGGTCGCGACGGTCATCTGGCCGATGTCGGTAATCGACTTGTCGGCGAGGAACACCGCGCGCGACTCGGCGCGCAGGCGCAGGCCGTTGCAGCCCTTGCAGGCGGCCTCGTGGAAGTAGCGCTGGTACCAGCCGCGCATCGACTCGGAGGTGGTCTCCTTGTAGCGACGCATGAGCTGGTTGACGACGCCTTCCCACTTCATGGCCCACGAGCCCGCGCTGTTCTTGCCGCTCCACTTCACGGTCACGCGCTTGTCGTTGCCGAACATGATGACGTCGCGCTGCTTGTCGGTCAGCTGGCTCCACGGCTTGTCGGTGGGCACCTTGAAGTCTCGGCAGACCGCCTCGATGATGCGCGCGGTCCAGCCGACGTCGCGGCTGGCCGCCTTGCCCCACGGCTCGACCGCGTGGTCGGCGATCGACTTGCTGGTGTCGGGCACGACCAGCTCGGGGTCGATCTCCATCTTGGTGCCGAGGCCGTTGCACTCGGCGCACATGCCGAGCGGCGAGTTGAACGACATCATCTGCGGGCCCAGCTCGGGCAGGCCGATGCCGCACTTGGGGCAGGCGCGCTCCTCGGAGTAGTCGCGCGGCCGCTCCTCGCCGTCGACGAGCACGCGCAGCTTGCCGCCGCCCGCCTTGACCGCGGTCTCGACCGAGTCGGTCAGGCGGGCGCGGTCCCCGCCGCCCAGGGTGACGCGATCGACGACGATCTCGATGGTGTGCTTCTTGAGCTTCTCGAGCCCCTGCACGTCTTCCAGCCGGATGATCATGCCGTCGATGCGCACGCGCGCGAAGCCGGCCTTGCGCGCCTCCTCGATCAGCTCGCGGAACTCGCCCTTGCGGTGCTCGACCTTGGGCGCGAGCAGCGTGGCCTTGGTGCCCGCGGGCAGCGTGCACAGCTCGTCGACGATCTCGGCGGCCGAGCGCGCCGAGACCGCCCCACCGCACTGGTGGCAGCGCTGCTCGCCGGCGCGCGCGTAGAGCACGCGGAGGTAGTCGTAGATCTCGGTGACCGTGCCGACGGTGGAGCGCGGGTTCGACGACGCGGTCTTCTGCTCGATCGCGATGGTCGGCGACAGGCCGCGCAGCTGCTCGTACTTCGGCTTCTCCATCTGGCCGAGGAACTGGCGCGCGTACGACGACAGCGACTCGACGTAGCGGCGCTGGCCCTCGGCGTAGAGGGTGTCGAAGGCCAGGGACGACTTGCCCGAGCCGGAGACGCCGGTGAAGACCACGAGCTGCTTCTTGGGCACCTCGAGGTAGTCGATGTTCAAGTTGTGCTCGCGGGCGCCCTTCACGACGATGTGATCGGGCTCCTCGGCGGCGCGCGCGCGGGTCTCGGCAAGGGTTCGGCGCTTCATGGGTCCGCGTAAAACTAGTCGGGGACTGCGCGAATGTCCAGGCAGTCTCTTATAGAAGCTCGACCCCGTGGCGGCGGCAGCTGCGGATCACCCGCTGGCGTTCGCGCGCGGGCAGCTGGCCGAGCTGGGCCTTCGCGTTGCCCAGGTCGCCCTGCTTGCAGTAAGCGCGCGCGATGATCGAGAACGCGCGCACGGTGCGCTTCTCGTTGAGGCTGCGCCGGGCCAGCCGCACCGCCTCGTCGGGCTTGCCGGCGGCGAGCGCGGCCTGCGCGTCGTCGAGGAACTGGCGCGCGCTGCCGAGGTCCTCGGCCTCGGGTTCGTCGTCACTGGCGTTGCCCGCGGCGAGCTTCTCCGCGGGCGGCTTCTTCGCGATCACGGGCGCCGGGGCGGCGTCGGGCGCGGCAATCTCCACGGGCGCGGCGTCGGACGCGGCGGTGGGCACGGGCGCGGCGTCGGACGCGGTGGTGGGCACGATCGCCGCGACCGGCGCGGGCTCGGGCGAGCCCTTGCCGCGCACCACCAGCCAGGCGCCCACGCCGCCGCCAAGCAGGACCGTCGCCGCGACCGCGAGCAGCCGGGTCTTGCCGCGGCCCTGCTGCTTGTCCGCCGCCGCGCGCGCCACCGGCCCCGACCTGCCGGGTGTGAGCACGGCCGCGGGCGTCGCTCGATCGCCTGACTCCACGGTGGCCAGGAACGCGTCCGGCCTGGCCGGCGCGGTCGGCGCGGCCTGGTCGTGCAGCGCGGCGGGCACGGCCGCCGGCGGCACCGCCTCGTCCTGCGACGCGACGGTGTGCGCAAAGGCGTCCTGCGAGCGGCTGTGCGCCGTTGCATCGGGCGGCCCGCGGTCGATGGTCGCGAGCGGACGGCCGGTCAGCGCCTCGATCATGGTCGGGATGTCGGGCCAGCGATCGACCGCCTCCTTGGCGAGCGCACGCTCGACCGCGGCGAGCACGTGCGCGGGCGCTCCCGGCGACAGCTGCGCGAGCGGCGTGGGCTGCTCGTAGACGACCTTGAAGACCACCTCAGCGAGGTTCTCGCCCGAGAACGCGGACCGCCCGGCCAGCATCTCGTAGACGATCGTGCCCAGCGCGAACACGTCGGCGCGCGCGTCGACCGACGAGTTCTGCCCCTTGGCCTGCTCGGGCGCCATGTACTGCGGCGTGCCCATGACCCGCTGCTCCTGCGTCTGCAGCGTGGACGACCCGGTGATCTTGGAGATGCCGAAATCGAGCACCTTCACGCGCGGCGCGGTCGCGCCCTCGTCCTCGGCCGGGCAGAGGAAGACGTTGTCGGGCTTGAGGTCGCGGTGGACCACGCCGTGGCGGTGCGCGGCGGACAGGCCGGCGCCGATCTGGCGCACGATCGCCATGGTCTCGGCGGGCGGGATCGGCCCGCGCCGCAGCCGCGACGCCAGGTTCTCGCCCTGCAGCAGCTCGAGCACCAGGTACGGCGCGCCCGAAGGAAGCACGTTGAAGTCGATCACCTCGACGATGTTGGGATGCCCCAGCCGCGAGGCGATCTCGGCCTCGCGACGGAAGCGCGTGAACGCCTCGCTGCCGGCGGAGATGGTCGCGAGCAGCACCTTCACCGCGACGCGCTTGCCGGGCAGACGCAGATGGCTGGCCTCCCAGACCGCGCCCATGCCGCCCTGCCCGATGAGGCGCACGAGCTCGTACGTCTCGCCGAGCACGGAGCCGACGGTCAGACCGCCCGCGTTTCCCTCCGGCTGGATCATGAGCCGTGCAGTATACTTTGCCGGTCCATGCGCAAGCGAAGCATCGAGATCGGGCTGGCATTGGTGCTGGCGCTGGCGGTGTCCCTGCCGGCGCTCGCGAAGACCAAGAAGGCCGAGCTGGCGCCCGCCGCACCCGACCCCGCCGACGTCCTGGACGCGACGCCGTTCCGCGACAAGCTGGTCCTGGTCACCGACGGCAAGGGTCACTACTTGGCGTCACCGCCGGAGCTCGCCGACGAGGCGCTGCGCGGCCATCTGTTCTACAGCTCCGACGGGAAGACCTTCTACCAGCAGCGCGTGCCCAGCTACGGCAGCCAGGGCCCGGGCACGTTCTCCCTGGCGTTCTGGGAGCCGCGCGTGATCGACGGCTGGAAGCGCTCGTTCGACCGCAAGGGCGACGTCTATACCCTGCAGTGCGACAGCCGCGAGACCAGGCTCACGCCGGTGCCGGCCGCCGAGGCCAGGACGCTGCTCGCGGCCGCCACCTTCCACAAGGCGCGCTGGAAGCACCGTGCCTACGCGCTCGCGCGCGACGATTCGGGCCGCTACTTCTACGTCGACAAGCCGCGCGAGCCCGAGAACAGCAAGGCCTTTCGCCTGTTCATGGGTCAGAAGAACGAGCTCAAGCCGCTCAAGATGACCAACGTCGTGAGCGACTCCAAGGGCGACATCTTCGCCACGAAGTCGGGCGAGCTCCGCCTGGTGATCCCCAAGCAGGGCGGCGGCGCCGAGCGCGAGCCCAAGTGGATCAAGGGCAAGAAGAAGACGGCGCTCACCTGGGTGCCGATCGAAGACAACGGCTACCTCATCTATGTTGAGCTGGGCGTGTACACCGGCCAGTCACTGGGGACTCCATGCGACGATCTGTAGGGTTCGTGACCGCGGCGCTCGTGGCGCTGGCGCTGGGCGCGTGCAGCAAGCCGGATGCGCAGGCACAGGCGGCCAAGGCGTCGGCGGCCGCGGCCGAGGCCGCGAAAACCAAGCCGGTCGCGACGACCGGCCGGCGCATCGACGTGATCGTGACCAAGAATGGCTACGCGCCCGACAAGATCGACGTCGCGGCGAACGAGGACGTGACGCTCGTGTTCACCCGCACCGAGGACACCGAGTGCGGGGCCGAAGTGATGATTCCGTCCATGAACGTGAAGAAGCCGCTGCCGCTCAACGAGCCGGTGGCGATCGCGTTCAAGGCGGACAAGCCGGGTGAGGTCGGATTCGCGTGCGGCATGGACATGATGAAGGGCACGCTGGTCGTTCGCTAGCGGCGGTGGCGGCGGCGGCGGTGCTCGTGGTGGTGCTCGGGCCGCTCGCGAGCGCGGCGGAGGCGACGCGTCCGGCGCCGTCGCCTCCGGCATCGCGCGGCAAGTCCTGGCTCGGCCGCGTGCTCGCGGTGACCAGCCTGCCGGCGCTGATCGCGCGCCGCGACGCCGCGCGCGCCGCGTTC
>JBKJOI010000134.1:0-7913 GCA_046595695.1 Haliangiales bacterium
GTTCGACGTCGCGCCTCCCGATCCCGGTCCGGGAAGCCGCCTGTTCTCGGAGACCGACGCCAGCTCACTCTTGGGAACGGTGCTCGGGACTTCACTCTCGGATGAGGCGCCGGATGCGGTCGCTCGCGGTGCTGCGGCGCCGACGCTCTCGCCGCCGGCACCTTCGCTCGGGACGCCGACGCCGACGCGCCTGACACGCCTGGCTGCCGCCGCTGCCGCCGCTGCCGCGCTCGTCGCCACGATCGCCGGCGTCGCGATCTGGCGCAGCAACAGCGACGGCCCGGCCAGCCGCGATGGCGCGACGCTGGCCACCCCCGCCGCCGACGCCGGCGCCGCACCCGCGGCCGCTGCCTACCTCGAGGTCGTCACCGAACCGCCCGGCGCCACTGTCTTCCTCGGCGACATCGAGCAGCCGGCGCACACGCCCACGGTGCTGCGCCTGCCGAGCGCCGCGAAGGACACCTACCGCCTCGAGCTCCGCCTCGCCGGCCATCGGACGTTCGTGAGCGATGTGATTGTTCGCCCGGGCGAGCGCCTCCGCTACGAGCGGCCGCTCGAGCGCGCACGGGCCTGGCTACGCGTCGTCAGCGACCCGCCCGACGCGACGGTGACCCTCGATGGCCAGCCGCTCGGCCAGACGCCGCTCTCGCTCGCCGATGTGCCCGCCGACGGCGCGGTGCACAGCCTGCGGCTGTCGCGGCCCGGCTACCGCGACCTGGACGTGCCGGTGACGCTCGCCGATCGCGCCAACCTGTCCATCGAGCAGACGCTCGAGCCCGAGGTCCGCTGGGGCAAGATCAACCTGCAGGTCGATCCCTGGGCGTACGTCTACTTCGAGGGCAAGCGCATCGCCGAGGCGCCCGTGGCCGGGCTGCGCCTCCCCGTCGGCAGGCAGAAGCTGCGCCTGGTGAACCCGGCGATGGCGCGCGAGAAGAACGTGTTCGTCGAGGTGCCGCCGCGCGGCGTGGGTACCGCCGCGTTCGACATGCAGTGACCCGCGGCCACGGCGTCGGGCCGCCCGCTACGTGCCGCTGCGTTCCTTCGGGGCCTTCTTGCCCGCGCCCACCGCCTCGACCACGATGTCCCCGTCGCCGGCGACGCGCGCCTGGCAGCCGAGCCGCACCTTGGTGATGAAGTACACATTGCCGAGGTGCTTCTTGTCGTTCTCGTTGAGCGGCGTCAAGAACTGCTCACCCTCGATGATCTTGACCCGGCACAGGCCGCAGGTCGCCTTGGCGCCACAGGCTGACGAGAGCGCGGCGTTCGAGCGCCACGCGACCTCGTAGATGGATTCGCCTGGCTGGCACTCGACACGCAGGCCGGTCGGCTGAAAGGTGATCGTGGCCAATTTCGCGATCTTACGTGGTCAGGCGGCGTCCGGCCAGTGTGACAGCGCGACCAGCGCGCCGTCGGGATCGCGGGCGTAGAGCGTGTGGTCGCTCTCGCGGAAGACGGCGTGCCCGGCGGCGGCGAGGCGCGCGCGCCAGACCTCGCGATCGGCGCGATCGATGGCGAGCGCGACGCAGTGCCAGCCAGGCGCCGCGTCAGCGCGGGGCGGGGCGAGCGCGGCGTCGCCCGCGTCGCTGCGCTCGAGGGCGAGGAAGGCCCCGCCGCCGAGGGCGAGCCACACGGCGCGGGGGCGCCCGCTGGGGTCGTCGAGGCGGCGCGTGACCGCCAGGCCCAGGACACCCGCGTAGAACCCCTCGGCGCGCGCGAGGTCGCTGACGACGACGGCGAGGTGGTGGACGCCTCGGGGGCTCGGTGCGGACGGGGCGGGTGTCATCGCGGGGATCCTACCGAAAGTAAGATCCTGAACACCGTCCCGAAAGTAAGATCCTCATCGGGGGCGGCTGACGGCGGGGTGGTCGCGCCACCAGAAGCGCCAGGGGCGGGCGGCGCAGGTGCCGGCGTAGTCGACGCCGATGCGCGGACCGCGCGCGATGCGGCGGGACGAAGGGGAGCCGCCGTCGTCCTCGAGCCAGACGGTGTCGCCGAGGACGAGATCGGCGCCGGTCAGGCGACGATCGATGCGGAGCTCGGCGCAGAGCTTGCCCGGGCCGGCGCCGGCGCGTAAGCCGACGCTGGGATCGAAGGCGGCCAGGTCGAGGGCGCGGATCAGGACGGCGCCCGGGAAGCCGTCGGCGCAGGTCACCACGTTGAGGCAGTTCCACATGCCGTAGATCAGGTAGACGTAGGCGTGGCCGGGCGGGCCGAACATGGGCGCGTTACGACCCGTGGGGCCGCGGTGTGCGTGCGACGCGGCGTCGGAGCTGCCGTGGTAGGCCTCGGTCTCGACGATGCGGCCGCGGCGCGTGGCGGCTTCGGCGTCGGGCACGACCACGAGCTTGCCGATCAGCGCGCGGGCGACGACGCGCGTGTCGCGCCCGTAGAATTCGCGCGGCAGGCGCACGGCGCGGGCGGTTCAGGCCGCCGCGAGCAGCAGGCGGTCACCGTCGATGGCGTTCATGAGCTCGCTGATGCGCCCGTCGGCGCGCAGGCCGTCCATGAGCTCGGCGGCCGCCTCGCGGTACTGGACGGCGTCGATGAGGCCCTGGATCAGCCGGAAGCGCAGGAACAGCAGCGCGGTCTGCGAGACGTCGGCGAGACAGTAGTTCTTGATGAGGTCGAGCTGGCCGGCGCGGAACATGCCTTCGACCTGCGAGCCGTCGACGCCCACCTTGCCAGGCAGGCCGATGAGGCGCGCCATGGCGTCGAGCGAGATCGAGCGCGCCGCGCCGTGATCGCTCAGCATGTCGCAGAGGTCCAGGTGGCCGTCCTCGGTGTAGCGGTAGCGGAGCTTGCCCTGGTAGTACCAGGCCATGGGCACGCCGTGGCGCAGCGCGCGCAGCGCCAGCACCGGCAGATCGAAGCTGCGACCGTTGTAGGTGACCAGCTCGGGCCGGTACTTCTCGACGAACTCGGAGAAGTCCTCGAGCATGCCGCGCTCGTCCTTGTTCTCGCCGATGACCCCGATCTTCTTGAGCTTGTAGCGCTCGTCCAGCCACATGCAGCCGAGCACGACGGGGCGGTGCGCGAAGAGGGGCGGGAAGGGCCGCTCGGCCGCCTGCCCACCAGGACCGGGTGCGACTTCGGGCGCGACGTACAGCGCCCCGTCGGGCACCGTCTCGATGTCGAGCACCAGATAACTTCGCGGCATGCACCGAAATTAAGCGAGGGGTCTGACACCGGGTCCCGGCGCGGCCCGAAAGACACCCCCGGCGCGGCCCGAAAATGCCCCCCTCGCGGCCGGGAAATACCTGCACTCCGGCTCCCGGGCAAGGCCCCCGGAACCCCACGACAAAGTCAGACGGTGTGATGCGGGCCGCGCGGCGGACGGCCACTCCCGGTGTACACTGGCCGTCATGGTTCTTCGCGGGTCCAGCCGTGTCCTGAGCGTGGCCGTCATGCTCACCGGCGCGCTGCTCACGGTCCCGGCTGCTCCTGCGGCCCACGCTGAATGCCGCGTCGCCGACCTGCAGTTCAACCCCGCTGACGACCTCCAGATCGTCGTCTGGATCGAGGACGCGGCGGGCAACTTCGTCGACACGATCTACATGACGCGCATGACCGCCACGCTCGGCCTGGGCAACCGCCCCGGCCGCTACGACTTCAACTCGGAGTTCCTGTGGCCCTACGGCCGGCGCGAGAACGTGTTCCCGATCTGGGCGCACCGCCACGGCGTCGTCTACCCGCGCATCGTCTTCCAGGACAACGACGAGAACGACCTCTCGCACGCCATCAGCCACTCGTCGCTCGACCCCTACTACTGCCGTCCGCTGCGCACCGGCGAGCCGTCCTGGGTTAACACCATCGACTCGGGCTCGTGCGCGACCACCTCGTTCACCGACAAGGGAACGATCTCTCCCACGCTCACCTCGCTGTACCCGCCGCGCAACGATCTCACCGTCCGGCAGAACGGCGACACCGACGACATGATGACGTACGGCGGCCTGAACGCCCTCGACGCCATCTCGCGCGCCACGCCGCCGGGCGGCCAGAAGGTGTCCGTGCTGTGGGCGCTGCCGCCCGACCTGCTCGCGGGCGAGTACGTGGCGTGGATCGAGGTCTCCCGCGAATCGGACTTCAACGCCAGCTACAACCCGAGCCTGTACCCGGCGCCGGTCGGCATCCCTTGGTCGGAGTACGGCCACCCGTACCGCGGCCAGCCCTCGGTGGCGTGGCGGCTGCCGTTCACGGTCAGCCCCCAGCGCAGCGTCTTCGCGACCTCGCAGTACACGGGCTATGGTGATCCCACCGGCCTCGACGGCCTGCTGAATCCGCCCGACGCCACGATCACGACGGTGGCCGGTACCTACAGCGTCCCCGCCGCCGCGGGTGGCAACCCGCCCGCGCGCACCGTCGACAACCTCGGCGCGGCGCGCCTGCTGCTCGAGGCCGCGCCCGAGGGCAACTACCAGTTCCGCATCGAGGTCCGCCCCGAGGACGACGCCGAGGCACCGGCCGCGCCGCCCGGCCTCGCCGTCGGGGCGATCTCCGCCGACGCCGCCCACGTCCGCTTCGTCGCGCCGGGCGACGACGGCCACGTCGGTCGCGCCGCCGCCTACGAGATCCGCTTCGGCCTGGGCGAGCCGCCCGCCGAAGCCGACTTCCAGCACGGCACGCTCGTCGCCGACGGCGTCCGCCCGCAGGCCGCCGGCACCACCCAGGTGATCGCGCTCGAGGACCTCCTGCCCGAGACGGCGTACTGGGTCGGCGTGCGCGCCAAGGACGACTGTCTGAACGCCAGCGCGGTGGTGTTCACCAGCTTCCAGACGCCCGCCGCGACCGGCCTCGAGGTCGACGCCTGCTTCGTCGCCACCGCCGCGTGGGGCTCGCTCATGGAGGGTCACGTCACCTCGCTGCGCCAGTTCCGCGACCGCGTGCTGCGCTCGACCGCGCTCGGCGAGATCGCCGTGGTCGCCTACTACACCTTCGGCCCGGCGCTCGCCGAGGTCATCCGCCCCTCCGACACGCTGCGCGCGCTGACCCGCGACGGCCTGTCGCCGCTCGTGGACTTCGCCCGGACGCTCGTGGAGTGACAACCCCGATGAAGAAGACGTCCCAGCCGGCCCTGCGCGCCGGCCTGCTCGCCGCCGCGACGACCGTCGTCACGGTGCTCGCCGCGCTCGCCGCGCGCCCGGCCGCCGCCGAGTGCCGCCTCGCCCAGGTGCAGCTCACGCCCGAGGCGAATCTACAGATCGCGGTCTGGCTCGAGGACAGCGCCGGGCAGTTCGTCGACACCCTGTTCGTGACGCGTGCCACCGGCGGCTTGGGCCTGGGCAACCGCCCCGGCCGCTTCGACTTCAACACCAACTACCGCTGGCCCTACGGCCGGCGCGACGGCGTGCTGCCGGTGTGGGCGCACCGCCGTGGCGTGACCTACCCGCAGGTCGTGTTCGGCAACGGCCTCGACAGCAACCTCACCCACCCCGCCAACGACTCGAGCCCCGAGGCCTACTACTGCCGCCCGCTCGACTGGGACGAGTACCCGCCCGACGCGATCTCGTGCCCGACCGCGACGCCCGACACCGACAAGGGCCGGCTGTCGAGCGCGGAGACCTCGTTCTACCCGCCGCGCAACGACATCGTGACGCCGCACGGCTTCGACGACCCGAGCGTGGCGATGTACGGCGTGCTGAACGATCTGGACGCGGTGTCGCGCGCGACGCCGCCCGGCGGCCAGCCGTTCCAGGTGCTGGCCACGCTCGATCCTGATCTGCCGCCGGGTGAGTACACCGTCTGGGTCGAGGTCCACCGCGAGCTCGACTACAACGACACCTACAACCCGCTGACCTACCCGGCGCCGGTGGGCATCGCGTCGGCGGGTCTGGGCGATCCCTACCGCGGCCAGCCCTCGCTGGTGTGGCAGGTGCCGATCACGCTGGCCGCGGGCGCCACCTCGGCGCAGGCGCTCGCCTACGTGGGCTACGGCGACCCTGACGGCCTGAGCGGTGACCTGAGCCCGCCCGACGCGACCATCGACGCGGTCGCCGGCACGTTCGTCTACGATCAGGACGGCGCGGGCGGCCGCCCGGCCACCACCTACCCGACCTTCGGCGAGGCGCGGCTGCAGCTCGCGAGCGGAGCCGACGGCATGTACCGCGTACGCGTCGAGATCGAGCCCTCCGACGACATCGGCGCGCCGGGTCCGAGCACCGGGCTGACCGTCGATGCGGTCGACCAGGGCGCGGCCACGCTGCACTTCATCGCGCCCGGCGACGACGGTGACACCGGCGTCGCGACCGAGTACGAGGTCCGCTACCGCATCGGTGCGCCGCTCACCGAGGCGGACTTCGCGACCGGCACGCTCGCCGCCGAGGGGCTGGTGCCGGTGGCGGCGGGCGAGCGCGTGAGCTTCACGCTGCCCGGCCTCCTGCCCGAGACGATCTACTCGGTTGGTGTGCGCGCCAAGGACGAGTGCCTGGTCGCGGGCGCCGCCGCCATCGTCGAGCTCACCACCGCCGCGGCCGTGGGCGGCGAGGTCGACCAGTGCTTCGTTGCGACCGCCGCCTGGGGCTCGCTGCTCGAGCCGCACGTGACCGGGCTGCGCCGCTTCCGCGATCGCGCGCTGCGCCACGCCGTGCTGGGCGAGATCTTCGTCGAGGCGTACTACACGTTCGCGCCCGCGCTCGCCGAGATCATCGAGCCCTCCGAAACGCTGCGGCAGCTCGCCCGCAGCGGCCTCGCGCCGCTGGTGACCGCCGCCGAAGACGCTGTAGAGTAGCCGCCGCATGCGTGCTCGCAGAAGGCTGGTCGTCGTCTCGCTCTCCCTCGTCGGTGCCGTGCTGCTCTCCGGCTGCGCGCGCGTGAAGCCCTGGCAGCGCGAGGACCTGGCGCGCCGCACCATGATCGACGACAAGGAGCCGGGCGAGGCGCGCTTCGACGAGCACGCGCGCGGCTCGCGCGAGGGCTCCGAGGGTGGTAGCGGCAGCGCCGGTGGTGGGTGCGGTTGCAACTGATGGCGCGGGCGGCCGCTCCGCTGCTCGCGCTCGCGCTCGTGGCCCTGGTGACGCTCGTGCCCGCCCGCGCCTCGGCCGATGGCTGGCTGAGCATGCGCGGGGGTTACTACAAGGAGCGCTCGACCCGGGTCGTGCAGCCCATGCTCGACGCTAGCGTCGACACCTCCGAGCGCGGCACATTCGTGTTCCACGGCCTGGTCGATTCGATCACCTCGGCCTCGCCGGCAGCCGGCGCCGTGGCCACCGAGTTCACCGAGCGGCGCTACGAGGGTGGCGCCGGCTACACGCACGCCTTCGGCGCGCTGAAGCTGGGTGGGTCGTTCAAGACCTCGACCGAGAACGACTACTTCTCCAACTTCGTCGGGCTGCGCGGCGAGCTCGAGCTGTTCGAGAAGAACACAGTGCTCGCGCTCAACCTGGGCCGCAGCTTCGACCGCATCACCAACGGGGTGAACAGCGGCGAGGGCACCCTCATCGAGGAGCGGCTGCAGACCGGCATCACGTCGCTGTCGGTCACCCAGCTGCTCTCACCGCAGCTGGTCGCCAACCTGACCTGGGACTTCATCGATTCGCACGGCTACCAGGCCAACCTGTACCGCCGGGTCACCGGCAGCGACCTGCCGCAGCCCGAGCGGGTGCCCGAGCTGCGCCTGCGCAGCGCCGTATTCGCGGGCGTGCGCGGCTTCCTGCCCGCCTCGGTGACCACCGGCGTGCTGAGCTACCGGCTCTACCTCGACGACTGGGGCATCCGCTCGCACACTATCGCGGCGCGCGTCGTGCAGTCGGTGATTCCCGGGCTCGAGCTGCGCGGCCGCTACCGCTTCTACACCCAGACCGCGGCCGACTTCTACCAGGCGGTCTACGCCAAGGCCCAGGTCGACGATCCCATGAGCTACATCACCGAGGACGCGAAGCTCTCCGCCTTCCGCAGCCACACGCTCGGCGGCCAGGTGG
>JBKJOI010000183.1:0-5715 GCA_046595695.1 Haliangiales bacterium
CCTGGCGGTCGGGCTCGCGGCCGTTGCGGCGCCCGCGGTGTGGCGCGGCGACGGTGAGGCTCCGGGGGCCCGCGGCGCGCCCACGGCGCCCGCCCGGGGTGGCACGTCGGCGGCCGCCTGGAGCGCGCAACACCGGGCACGGCTCGCCGCCGACACGGCCGGTGAGCTCAGGCTCGATGACGACGAGCTCGAGGCGCTCGCCGCGAGTGATGGCGCCACCAGCGCGGGCCAGCGCTTCGCCGAGCGCCAGCAGCTCGCTGACGAGGTCTACCGCCGACGCGCCCGGGCCCTGCTCGACGACGGCGTGCGCCCCCCAGACCTCGAGGCCGAGATCGCGCGCCGCCACGGCGACGTGCGCGAGCAGCTCGTGCTCGACACGCTACCGGCCGACGATGACGAAGCGATCGCCGCCGACCTGGTGGCAGCGCGCGCGGAGTGGTCACCGAGCGCCGCCGATCTCGAGATCGACCGCCAGACGCGCACGACCTTCGCGCTGCCCGAGGACGTGAAATGAAGCCCACCCGAGCCACAAGGACCGTGTCCATGAAACGACTCCTGATGTTCTGTGCCAGCGCGCTCACGCTGGTCGCCGCCACCCGACCCGCCGCGGCCCAGACGGTGACCCGCGACGACGCTGGCTTCCCCATGCGCATCGTCAGCGTGACGCTCGACAGGGGCGCCACCTACCAGTTCCGCACCGATTACGCCCTGACGAGCTTCTCGGGCACCAGCACGGTGCCCGACTCCGTGCTGTCCCTGCGCAACGGCCCGACGGCGCTCGCGACCACGGTCGCCGGCTCGGACGGCTGCGCGACCGCACCCGATGGAGCGACGCTCCAGCCCTCGTGCTTCAGCTACACGGTGCCGGGCACGCCCGGCACCGGCACCGTCACGCACTACCTCTACCTGCGCGCGTGGCGCACCGCCACCGCCGGCCAGACGCGCCTGTGGATGCGCCGTGGCGCCGATGCCGAGGTCGAGGCCGGCACGAGCGGCCTCTTGACCTTCGGTGGCGCGACCACCACACGCAGCCTGGTGTCGTCGACGCGCCTGCTCATGCTGACCACGTTCCTGCCCGGGCCGAGCTACTTCCACGCCATCTGGTCCTCGGCGGCGGAGTGGCAGGTCGTGCGCATCGACCAGGGCAGCGGCCGCATCGCCGGGACCGCGCTGCTCGACGTCCCCGATCGCGCGGCCGCCAACCTGTCGGGCTCGCGCCAGTTCACCTTCGGCACCATCCTCTCCGCGAGCGGCGGACCGCTGCGCCTCATCGAGAACGACTACTACGTCGCCGGCAAGGACAGCGACGGCGATGGCCTGTCGCTGGCGGTCGAGCAGCGGCTCAAGACCTGCGACCGCGCCAGTCAGGTGAACGGCACGTTCCGCTGTGACACCCTGCCCGGCTGCGGCGCGCCGGCCAGCGCGCTGTGTCTGGCCTCGCTGCGCGACACCGATCACGACGGCCTGCGCGATGATCTCGAGGTCTTCGGCTATAACCAGGCCGGCCTCTACTTGTCGCGCTACGGGGCGGATCCGGCGCACATGGACGTGTTCGTCGAGCTCGACACCTATGATCAGGACCCGGACGTCGCCGGCTGCCAGACGTGGACCGCCGCGACCGTCAAGGGGCTCGGCGGCGACACCAGCGCGGCCGCCGACTTCTTCGCCGACGCCGACGCGATCTATGGCCAGGCGCCCGCGCGCCTGAACCCTGACGGCCAGACCGGCATCCGCGTGCACTACGACGTGGGCATCACCAACCCCGACTTCCGTGACACGCGCTGGGGCCACTTCAGCTACGGCGGCACGTGCGTGCCGAACCCGGCGTGCGGCTACGGGGCGCTGTGGGAAGGTGGCTACGCCGAGTGCCCGAGCGAGGCCTTCCCGGCGCGGCGCAAGTGGGTGTTCCGCTACGGCATCGACGGCACCGGCGGCGGCGGGCAGGCGAACGGCCTGGCGTACGTCGCCGGGCACGCCAGCCACCACGTCCACGAGCTCGGCCACCTCGCCAAGCTCGGCCACTCTGGCCCGCTCGGCACCACCGCCGAGCACGGGCACGACAACCCCAATTACCGCCCCAGCTACCCTTCGCGCATGAACTACCTGTTCCAGGACACGGGCGGCACCACCGCGTCGAACAAGACCGTCTGGGCGGCGCTCAGCTTCTCCGACGGGTCGTGGAACGAGGTCGGGCTCATGCAGCGCTTCGTGAGCGAGCGCTGCCCGCTGCCGCACGCCGACCTGTCGAAGCTCTCGCCCGTGCTCGGCATGCTCACGGTCCTCAGCTCCGGCTGCTGGGATGCCGACTGGAACCGCAACGGCGTGATCGACACCGCGCCGACGTTCATGAAGGACGCGTTCGCGCACGGCTTCCGCCACCACCGCTGGACGCGGCAGAAGCCGCTCGCGCCGGTGCGCTCGACGCCGGGCGTCGCGGTGGTGAACGGCGTGCTGCTGCAGGCGTACGCCGCTCAGAGCGCGACCGGCAACGGCGTGCTGACCTTCCGCGCCGACGGCGACGGCGACTGCACCGCCTTCCCGCTGCCGGTGTCGACGCCGATGATCGACGCGTTCGTCACCGCCGGCTCGTACCCGGGCTGCATCAAGCCCGGCGTCGAGATCTCGACGGGCGTGCACGCCGACGCGGTCGCGGTCACGCCGGCGCGGCTCTCGGTGAACGCGAACGTCGACGGCGCCATCGTGGTCTGGGCCGACGGCAACACGCTGCGCTGGGGCCGGCTCACGATCTCACCCGCCAGCAACGCCAGCGAGTCGTGGTCGGCGTTCGTCAACATGGGCGTGATCGCCGGCAGCTCGGTGATGACCAGTGACAGCAATCGCGAACCGGCGCTGGTGCGCATGCCGGGTACGAACACCGTGCTGCTGGTCTACCGCACCGGCGGTGGCCAGCTGGTGGCGCGCACACTCGCCCAGGGTGCCGCGAGCTGGAGCGCGGCACAGGTCCAGCTGCGCGCCGACGGCACCCAGGTGCCGGCGCAGGCCGCGGTGTCGCTGGTCGCCCACGGCTCGGACGTGCTCATGGCGGTCAACAGCCGTAACCCGGTGACCGCGGTCGAGCGGCTCGAGGTCTACGCGCAGGCCACCACGGGCACGCCCATCGAGGCGCGCCCCTGGACGCTCGACTCGGTGCCGTACGCCTTGCCGATCCGGATGCGCCCGTCGATCGCCTCGACGCTGAGCATCGAGAGCTCGACGCGCCGCGACCTGTATGTGCACTTCGTGATCGCGGGTGGCTGGATCGACTTCGCGCGCACCGCCGGTGACCGCACGGTGTGGACGTACGAAGGCTACATGCCGGGCGTGCAGATGACCGCGACCGGCCCGGCCACGGTCTACGACGACCGCGTGATCGGCGCCAACTGGGGCCTGCGCGTGTTCCGCCAGCTGCCGACCGCGACCTGCACGGTCAACGCCGACTGCGCGGGCGTGACCGGCGCGCCGGTGTGCAACACCGCGCGCGGCTTCTGCAGCGACATGGCCGGCGGCGATCCATTCGCGCAACTGGTGCTCGAGCCTTTCGCCGACGGTCCGGAGCCGGGCGTCTACACCGATTACGACGACTGGACGGGCATGAAGTGGGGCTTCTGCAGCTCGCTGCAGGATGTGAGCGGGCTCGCGCCGTCGACGGTGGACGCCTACAACCCTCGCGCGTACTCGAGCGGCGTGGACTGCGGGCCGATCCCGACCTACGTCGAGCCGTAAGCGCCGCTACGGCCCGCCCGCCACGACGTCAGCCTCCAACGCCTTCTGGCCCAGCAGCGGGCCTGACGAAAGGTGTGCGACTTTCGACAGGCGACCGGTGTATGCACCTGAATTCGCTCGCGCCGCCCGGCTGGCCCGCGTCGTGCAAATCCCCGCGGCATGTCCCCGAACGCGAAATCTAGCCGCTTCTCGATCCTCGCGCTGATCACCGCTGTCTCGCTCGCCGGTGCCGCGCTCCGCCCGTCACGCGCCCTCGCCGACGACTCCGCGCCGGCCCCCGCCGGCTACGCGACGATGCCCGCGCCCACCGTGGCGCAGGACGCTGCGCCCACCACCGAGACGCACTGGTACGGCTGGCAGATGCTCGCGCTCGACGCCGCCAGCCTCACCGCGCTCGTGCTGGCGCCCAACCTGGACGACGAGGATCTGTACGCGGGCGTGACCACTGCGGCTCTCGGCGCGTTTGTGCTCGGCCCGGCGATCATCCATGGCCAGCACGGACACATGAACAGGGCCGTGGGCAGCGTGGCCCTGCGCGTCGGACTTCCGCTGGCGGGCGGGTTCATCGGCAACGCCACGTGCGACGAAGCGGAGCACGAAGACGAGTTGTTCGGCTGCCTCGGCTCGATGTTCGCCGGCGCGATGCTGGGCTCGATCACGGCGATGTTCCTGGACGACTTCGTGCTCGGTATGGAGACGCGCGCTGTCCCGGCGCGCGCGCCGCGCTTCCAGCTCGGGCTCGCGCCGCGCTCCGATAGCGGCATGACGCTCTCGCTCGGCGGATCGTTCTGATCGCGCCTACGCCACGCGCCCGCCTCACCTGACCGCGTGATCGGTGCTCCAGACGCCCGGCTGGCTTCGGCGTATGCATGCGCTGATGTCCGCTGCCTCCCGCCTCGATCTTTGGCCCGCGCGCCGCGCGCTCGCCTCCCTCGCCGGCCTCCCCTGCTTGCTCCTCGCGTCGCTGGCGGGCTGCGGCGGCGCGTCGTCGCAAGGCGCCCCCTTGCCCGAGGCGCCCGCCGCAGAGAGCGCGACGTTCCCGCGCCCCGACGAGCTCGCTCGGCTGGCGGCGGGCACGCCCGCCCACCTGGAGGCGCACGGCATCGAGGTGGCGACCTGGACGCTGGCCGGGCCGTTCGCCGACGCCCTCGCGCCGGTCTCCGCCGCGGCTCCGGCGCCCTGGGACGCGCTCGTCGCCAGCGGCGCCGGCGGCGCGCCGGTGGTCGTGACCCAGGACATGGCCTGCGTCGCGCGCGAGCTGGGCCGCTTCCATCTGGCTCACGCCAAGTCGCCGACCGAGACGCTGCGTCGCTTCATCTCGGGCTGGTGCGGCGCCGGGGTCACCGACGCCGACGTCCGCTTCCTGAGCGGCGAGGTCCCCGCCGAGGTCGGCGAGGCCGAGGTCTTCCGGCAGTGGCACGACCAGGCGCTGGCGCTGGTCACCGCCCGGCAAGGCAAGGACCAGCTGCTGGGCGTCTGGTTCGGCCGCGAGGGCAACCGCGCGGTGCTCGCGATCGCGCACAGCCGGCCGCGCGTCCGGCTCGAGCCACTGGCGAGCGCGCCCGACGCCGACGGACAGCTGGTGCTGCGCGGGACCGTCCTCACGCCCACCGATCGAGTGACCGTGCGCGTCAACCGCGGCCGCCTGGGGGTCGCGGAGTGCGTGCTCGATGACGGCGTCGCGCCGCCCGCGTTCGTGGCGCGCTGCGCGCTCGACCCGGCCGATGCCAGCGCATGGATCGAGCTGAGCGCGTTCGCTCCCGGGAGGATCCTGGGCACCTCGGTGCTGCGCGTGCTGGCGCGCCGGCCGCACGCCACGCCCGCGTACGCGCTGGGCGACGACCTCACGGGCGATCCGGCCGGCGCCACGGACGCCTCGGCCGCGACGTTGCTCGGGCTGGTCAACGACGCGCGCCGCGCCGCCAGCGTGCCGCCGCTCCTGCTTGCCGACGCCGAGGCGCGCCGCGCCTCGACGCTGGCGCCGTACTACTT
>JBKJOI010000135.1:0-2586 GCA_046595695.1 Haliangiales bacterium
CTGCGTATGACTCGGGGTCATCGTGGGTCGCTACCCCTTCGATGTAAGGCGCTCTCATCCTCTTCTTCCTGCCGGTTTATCCCGGCGCACCCGAAGGCCCGGGACCCGACTTGTCCGTCAGAGCAGCTTCATGGCATGACAGGGTCGATCCCACCGCCGCCGGTGAGGTAGTCTCCGACCGTGGCGGGGAAGGATCCGAAGCCGAGCGGGCTCGACACGACCCTCGCCGAGGCGTCGTCACCGACGCCTTCGCCGCGCCCCGAGGTGCGTGCGTCGTCGGGCGCCCGCGCCGCCGCGGCCGACCCCGCCTCGGCGCCCGCCGAGCTGCCCACGATCGCGCCCGAGACCTACGCGCTCGGCCGCGAAGTCGCGCGTGGCGGCATGGGGCGCATCCTCTCGGCGCGCGACCGCCGGCTCGGCCGCACCGTCGCGATCAAGGAGCTCATCGGCGGCGCGACCGACCTGCAGGCGCGCTTCGAGCGCGAGGCCCTCATCACCGCGCGGCTGCAGCACCCGGCGATCATCCCCGTCTACGAGGCGGGCCGCTGGCCCAGCGGCGAGCCGTTCTACGCCATGAAGCTGGTCGCCGGACGCTCGCTCAAGGACGTGCTCGCCGACGCGCGCACGCCCACCGAGCGGCTCGCCCTGCTCGCGCACGTGCTCACCGTGGTCGACGCGCTCGCGTACGCGCACGGCGAGCGCATCATCCACCGCGACCTCAAGCCGGCCAACGTGCTGGTCGGCAGCTTCGGCGAGACCGTGGTCATCGACTGGGGCCTGGCCAAGGACCTCGACGCCGGCGACGACGACGAGATCGAGCGCAGCCTGAGCGGGCGGCCGACCTCCTCCGAGGAGCTGACGCTCGCCGGCTCGGTGCTGGGCACACCCGCGTACATGCCGCCCGAGCAGGCCGCCGCCCAGCCCGTCGACCAGCGCGCCGACGTCTACGCGCTCGGCGCCATCCTCTACCACGTGCTGGCCGGCGAGCCGCCCTACGCCGAGCGCAAGAGCGTCGCCGAGGTGCTCGCCGCGTCGGCGGCCGGGCCGCCCCTGTCGCTCGAGGGCCGCCACCCGGGCCTGCCGCACGATCTCATCGCGATCGTCGAGAAGGCCATGGCGCGCGCGCCCAAGGATCGCTACCCGACGGCGCGCGAGCTCGCCGACGAGCTGCGCCGCTTCCAGACCGGCCAGCTGGTCGCGTCGCACCGCTACACCCGCTGGGAGCTGATGCGCCGCTTCGTGGACCGGCACCGCGCCGTGCTGGTGGTGGTGGCGCTGTCGCTGGCGGTGCTGGCGACCGCGCTCGCGCTCGGCTTCCAGCGCATCGTGCGCGAGCGCGACCGCGCCGAGCGCGAGCGCGCCAGCGCCCAGCAGCGCGCCGATCAGCTCACGCTCGGCCAGGCGCGCGCCGAGCTCGACAAGGATCCCGCCGAGGCGCTCGCGCTCCTGCGCACCCTGTCGCCGGGCGCCGCGGTCTGGCCGGCGGCGCGCGTGATCGCCGCCGACGCCTGGTCACGCGGCGTGCCGCGCGTGCTGCGCGGGCACGAGCGCGGCGTGAACTTCGTCGCGGTGTCGCCCGACGGACGCTTCATCGCGTCGGCGAGCGATGACTCGACGGTGCGGCTGTGGAGCTTCGCCAGCGGCGAGGCGCGCGTGCTGCGCGGGCACACCGAGCCGGTGGCCGAGGTCGCGTTCTCGCCTGACGGCAAGTCGCTGGCCTCCTTCGCCCAGGATGGCGGCGTGCGCGTCTGGGACGTCGTGACCGGCGCGGGGCGCCTGCTCGGGCAGCACAACGGCTGGGTCAACTCGGGCGACTGGTCACCCGACGGGCGCCTGATCGCGACCACCGGCACCGACGGTGCCGTGCGCCTGTGGGACGTGGCCACCGGGCAGATGCGCGAGTTGGCGAAGCACTCGGCGTGGTCCACGGTGGCGACGTTTTCGCACGACGGCAAGCGCCTGGTCTCGGGCGGGCTCGAGCACGCGCCGCAGGTGTGGGAGGTCGCGACCGGCAAGCTGCTCCACGAGCTGCCCGGGCTCGAGAACGCGTACCGGCTGCGCTTCTCGCCCGACGACCGGCGCATCGCCGGCAGCGGCGTCGAGAAGGCGGTGTTCGTGTGGCCGGCCGCGGGTGGCGCGCCAGTCCGGCTCGCCGGGCACGAGAGCATCGTCTGGGATCTCGCCTTCTCGCCCGATGGCAAGCGGCTGGCGAGCTCGGGCTTCGACAAGACGGTCCGGCTCTGGGATCTCGACGGCGGTCCCAGCCAGACCTTCGCGCACGACGCCGAGGTCCTGGTGGTGCGCTTCTCGCCCGACGGCGCCACGCTGGCCTCGAGCGATCAGGGCGGCGCGGTCCGGCTGTGGGATCTCGCCAGCGGCCACGAGCGCGCGCTCGACGGCCACGCCGGCATGGTCCTCAGCCTCGAGTTCATGCCCGACGGGCGCGCGCTGGTGAGCGCGAGCGCCGACCGCACGGTGCGGGTGTGGCCGTTCGCGGATCCCAGCGGCCGCGTGCTGCGCCGCGGCGGCAAGCCGGTGGCGCTCGCGCTCGCGCCCGACGACCGCACGCTCGCCGTGGCCGGCTTC
>JBKJOI010000231.1:0-6409 GCA_046595695.1 Haliangiales bacterium
CTCCAAGTGCGGCGTCTGCGGTCTCTTCTCAGCTCGGGTCATCGGGTCGGCAGCCAGTCTCGCCCTCGACAGTAATTTCAAAGGGGCCAGCTGTCTCACTCACGTTGGCAGAGAGGGCGACGTCGCGAGCATTCTGTCTCTCATGGAGAGCGCCGGGCCAACGTCCTGATGACGGTTGCGCGCACACGAGAGGACGTCGCTCCACGCCGCTTCGTCGCAAGCCTGGACGATCGCTCGTTCCCCTGAGCCACGCTACTTGGCTCCATCGAGACACGCACAATGGACTGACCAGCGCGCTCGCCACTGTCGTCGCTCACGACACCGTAACTCGCCGCAAGCCGCGGATTTTCCATGTGTCGACGCCTGGCACGTCGGTTGCTCATGCGCGGCTCCGACTACGCACCCGGCCGGGGCCGGCAGCGGGTCAATAGGCAACGATGTCAGTTCGATAACCAAGGGAGAGCGTGGACGATGAAGAAGCTTGTGATTGGACTGTTCCTGGCCGGTCTCGCGGCCTGCGCCGCCGAGGGTTCCTCCGACGACACCATTGGCACGGCGTCGGCCGAGCTCAACGTCTCGAAAGGCTACTTCCTGGCGCGCCAGGACTTCCGCGAGTGCACGTTCCCGATGTGCGGTGGCTTTTGGGTCCACCAGCTGAACAACGAGTTGATGAAGTGCGCTGACGGCTCGGTGCAGGCCGAGTGCTACGTGGCCAAGGCCAACCTATCCTCGCTCGGCTTCAAGGCCGCCGAGCAGCAGAACTTCGTCAGCCAATTCGGCCAGGGCCTGATCGTCATCAAGGGCAACCTGTCTGACAGCTCGAGCGTGGGCACGTGGGGCCAGCTGAACGCCTCGGCGGTCTACGAGGCGTGGACCGACCAGCCGGCGCCCGGCTCGTTCCACAACGTCTACGACAGCGGCATCCGCTGCATCACCAGCCCGTGCAACTCGCTGGCCCAGCAGCTGCTCAACAGCGACGCGCCCGCGGGCTTCCTGACCGGCTTCGACTTCTCGGCGATCAACATGGCCGAGGAGACCCAGGCCCAGGTGTGGGAGATCCTTTCGCTCGGTCACCTGCTCGCCTCGGGCTCGATCGCCTACAAGCCGGGCGTGGGCGCGACCTTCGTGGCCTCGCAGCTCTACGCTCGCCGCTTCCCCAAGATGGCCGGTGAGTTCGTCGGGCAGTGGCACATGAAGAAGCCGGCCCCGGACCGCTCGCAGTACAACTACTTCCTCGACGCGGACGGCACATTCACCGCCCAGCACCTGCCGGGCTGTATGTTCGCGCCCAAGGAAGCCGACCGCTGCGCGGTGAAGATGGCGATGCTGTCGGGCACCTGGACGCTGAACTACGACGCGACCTTCCTGACCATCACCTACACCGACTCTATCCGCAACGGCGAGGTGGCCTCGTTCCTCGTCGAGGGCGCCGGCGACTCGCGCAAGCTGAAGGGTTTTGACTTCAGCACCGACCTCAAGCTCAAGAAGCAGTAGCGGCTTCTAGCTCGCCTTCCTACTTCCGGCCCACCTTCAGGGCTGGCCGCCACGATCCACCCAGGAACGCGAAGGTATCGATGCGGATGGCGTCGGTCTCGTCGACGCGCTTGAGGCGCACCGTGAGGGCGGCGCGTTGGTACGCAGGCAGTCGCTGCGCTGGCGCTCGCCCTCGCCGCTCACCGCACAATCACTTCCACCGTATCGGGCAGCCACCGCCCGAGGGCGGTTACTCCCGTGAACAATACCGTTGCCAGCTTGTGCATGCCACTCCAACCCGTTAGAGGCGAGGCACCGCAAGGGCAGCGATGGAAGGTGTGCCACCGATCACGCCGGTAGGCACCGAGATCGTCTAGTGATTTCGGCCCGAAAATAGTCGCGGACCGAGCCGCGGATTTTGCGGCACCCTCCCGGCAGTGTGGGTTTCATGAAGAAGCCCACCACGCCGCTCCTCATCGCTCCAAATCCCACCCGCTGCCACCGAGTCGACGGCTCTGAGAAGGTCGTCGGCCTCCGGCGCCTCGACTGCCAGCGCTACGACGCTTGCCTTGCGGTGGCCGCCGAGGGCGGCTGGCGCGGCTTCCACTGCAACGGCTGCGCAGCGTACCTGTCGCAGACGCCCACGCAGCGCCTGCGCGACTACGAAGCCACCCTCGACATGCTGGCCGACACGCGGCTGCTGGCCGGGCTGCTGGACGCCGAGGCATCGGGCATCGAGGACGCGGACGACGACCAGGACCACGAAACGGTCGACCGCGGCGTGCGCCTCCTGCAGCCCCGCGGCTTCGCCGCGAGCCTCGACGACACCGGCGCGATGCCCATCCACTCGATCGAGCTCACCCATGCGTGAACGGGCGAGCTCGGCAGACCACGGTACCGACACTCGCACGTTCGATCGAGAGGAGCGACGTGACATGAGAGCGAAGGCATTCGATTGGAGCGAAGCGACCCTGACGGCCACGGGCGACCAGGAGGTCCCGCCGCACGTGACCGTGCTCGAACTCGCCTCGATCAAGCGCCTGCGGCACCGGATGGCGGAGCTGCGCGCCGAGCTGGGCGAGCTGGCCATCACGCTGCAGGAGCGTGAGCAGGATGTCATCGAGCGGCTCGAGAACGGCGCGCGCAGCGAGAGCCCCGCGACCGTGCTCATCCGCCGCCGTCAGAACGTCTCGTGGCTCACGGTCGTCGCCCGCGAGCTGGGCGCCGAGACCGTCGAGAGCACCAAGAACGCGTGGCCCATCACCTTCTGGAAGGAGCTGCAGCTCTCGTAGCTGCAGCTCGGAGGCACTCCATGGAGAACGAGAACGCTGCCGAGGTCATGAACGCCGACGACGTGGCTCGGATGCTCGGATTGAACCGGAAGACCGTTTACGAAGCCGCGTCGCGCGGGCTCCTGCCCTGCCGACGCATCGGGCGCCGCTGCCTGTTCTTCCGACCTGCGATGCTGCTGGCGCTACGCACGGGGTTACGGCAAGGCGAACTCTTCGGGCTGCGCTGGGAGGACGTCGATCTCGTCGCTGGCCGCCTGATGGTGAACCAGGCGATCTCGCGCGGCGTCATCGGGACGCCGAAGTCTGGCAGGTCCCGCGAGGTGCCGCTGAGCGAGCAGGCCGTTGCCGCTCTCAAGAAGGAACGGCATCTGCGTGGGCCGTTCGTCTTCTGCGACGCCGACGGTCATCCCTTGCGGCAAGCGTTGATCAAGACGCCGCTGTGGAGGGCGTGCCGGCGGGCTGGGTTACGTCGGGTCCAGTGGCACGTCCTGCGGCACACGTTCGCTTCGCACCTCGCGATGCGCGGCGTGCCGCTCAAGGCCGTGCAGGAGCTGCTCGGTCACTCGACGATGGACATGACCATGCGCTACGCGCACCTGAGCCCCAGCGTCCGGCGTGATGCCGTGCAGTGCCTGGACGGCGCCGTGCCAAATGGGCGCCAAATTCTGGCGGGCGGCGGCGGCGAGGCCGCGTAAGCGGCGGAAGGTACGAAGGAAACGATGGAGCGGGAAACGGGACTCGAACCCGCGACTTCCAGCTTGGGAAGCTGGCGCTCTACCAACTGAGCTATTCCCGCGAAAACGACGTAACCCTAGCGAAACAAGGGGGAGAGTTCAAGGTCCCAGCGACAGAGATTCGTGGATGGCGGACGGCTGGTAGAGGAGGACGCGCGCGCCGCCGGGGACGTGCAGCGCGCCCGAGAGGACAGCGCCAGAGGTGCCGGCGCGCGGCGTGAGCATGGGGGCCAGGGTCGTCCAGGTGTCGCTCACCGGGTCGTAGGCTTCGGTTTCGCGTACCACCGCGACATCGGTCTCGCCGCTGGCGCAGATGAGGAGGCCGTCGATCGCTCCGTGGGCGCAGCCGCCGCGCGCGGTGGGCATGGGCGCGAGCGGCGTCCAGAGGCCGTCGACCAGGGCGAGGGTCTCGTCGAGGGCATCGTTCCGGCGAGGCCGCCGGCGAGCACGAGGGTTCCGTTCAGCATCGCGGCGGCGACGTGGGAACGCGGCGTGGGGAGCTCGGGGAGCTCGGACCAGGTGTCGGTCGGGACGTCGTAGGCGAGCACGGAGGAGAGAGTCAATGCTCCAGCGGTGCCGCCGGCGAGGACGACCTTCGTGCCATCGACGACGGCGACGCCGGAGGCGCCACGCTCGGCGACCGCGGGCAGCGGGGACAGCTCGTTCCATGCATCGGCCGCGGGGTCGTAGCGGAACGCGGCGCCGGAGCCTGCGAAGTCCACGCCGGCGAGGCCGCCGAGGACGTAGAGCTTGCCGTCGACGGCGGCGACGTTGATGTGGGTGAGCGGGACGGGCATGGCAGCCAGGGCGGCCCAGGCGTTGCTTTCTGGATCGTAGGCGTCGACGCGGGCGACGATCTCGAGCTCGCGATCGAAGCCGCCCAGGAGCAGCAGGCGATCGTCGAGAGCGACGACGGCGGCCTCGAGGCGTCCGCCGCCGGCGACGGACGCGCGCGGCGTCCAGAGGCCCGCACCTACATCGGCGACGGCCGGAGGCCGCACGCCAGAAGGCAGCGACAGGATGCACGACGCCGCGGCGAGAAGCGGGACCGCTGATATACTGCGGAAAACTATTGTGATGCCTGAAGCATATGGACCCTGGATGACCCGCTGCTCGACCACCGTGTTCGTCGCCAGCCTATGCGGGCTCGCGGCCGGATGTCACCTGTTCATCGACCCCGACGAGTTCCGCGGGCACGAGCTCGATGCCGCGCCGATCCCCGACGCGGCCATTGTGGACGCACCGCCCGCCGACGTCGATCAGCAGGCGCTCATGCTCGACTCGGTCGAGCCGCCATCGGTGTTCGAGGGCCAGGGATCGTTCGCGGGCGGGCCCGGCGTCCCCGTCGTGATCCTGGGGTCGAACATCGCGGTCAACGCCACCGTCACGGTCGCGGGCGTCGACGGCGCGACCATCGAGCAGACGCGCGTGAGCATGTTCGCCGGCTCGATCGGCTTCGTGCTGCGCGTGCCCATCGACACGACGCGCGCACAGGGCAGCGCCGACCAGGTGCTCACCGTCACGGTGACGCAGCCCGACGGCGTGACCATGGCGACCATCGACGTCGCGGTGGTCGCGCTCGACGAGTTCCTGCTGACCGGCGCGCCCGACGTGGCGATGCTGCGCGAGCGCTACTCCACGATCACCACGACCGGCGCGGCCAGCCTGCGCGGGCCAACCGAGGCGCGCCTCGTCGCGACGGGATCGATCGAGGTATCCCTGGCCGTCGATGCGAATGGTATCCAGACCACCACGACCGGCGCGGGTGGGTGCGGTGGCGGTGGCGGCGGCGTTGCCGGCGGCTGCGGGGCCGCCGGCGGGACGCAGGGTGGATCCGCGTCGAACCTCGGCATCGGCGGCGGCGGCGGTGGCGGTGGAGCCAGGGCGACGGGCATAAACGGCGGCAGCGGCGCGGCGGCCGGTGGCCCCGGCGGCATGGTCTCCGGCGATGACTACCTGACGCCGCTCGTCGGTGGCAACGGCGGCGGCGGCGGTGGCGCGGGCGGCCTGGTGGTCGGCATCGGGACGCCAGGTGGCGCTGCGGGCGCCGGCGGCGGCGCGATCGAGCTGACGAGCGAGGGCAGCCTGTCGATCAGCGCGGGCGTCTCGGTGCTCGGCGGCGCCGGCGCGACCGCGGGCGGCGGCTGCTCGTCGGGTGGTGGCGGTGGCGGTGGCGGCTCAGGCGGCGCGCTGCTGCTGCGCGCGGCGGGCGTGCTCACGCTCGGCGCCCCGCTGCGCGCCATCGGCGGGGTGGGCGGAAACTCGAGCGACACGGGCTGCAGCAACGCCGGCGGCAAGGGCGCCGACGGCTACGTGCGCGTCGACGGCCCCAGTGCGACCGTCGCCGGCGTGGACGCCATGCCGGCCGCGACGCGCGGGCCCATGTGGGCGCCCGACACCGCGCTCGTCGTCGGCACCGCGACTCCGATGCTGGTGCTGTTCGGCTCCTCCAACCGCGACTACGGCATCACCGTCGGCGACGGCAGGACCACCACGGCCACGCCCGGCGTGACCGGATCGGCCAACGTGCCGATCACCCTCGAGCCGGGCGTGCTCACGCCGGTGTGCGCGTACGTCAGTCCCTCGCTCGACGGGACCAACCTCTCCCTCTCGGAGGCCAAGAATTGCCGCTCTCTCGTCTACATCCCCTAGCCGCCGCGCTCGTCGCGACGGTCGTGCTGATCCTGGGCGCGCCGCGCGCGCACGCCGCGAAGCCGGCGCCGGCGCCGCGCGTGGGCATCGTCATCACGGTGACGGTCAACGTCTCGGAGGCCGAGGCCACGCTGCTCGCGGAGCGGCTCGGCGATGCGCTCGCCGAGAAGCTGGTCGTCGACGTGCTCGCCGGGCGTGAGGTCACGCGGCGGCTCGCCGACATGACCCTGCCCGAGGACTGCGTGGCCCTGCGGGACT
>JBKJOI010000153.1:0-5082 GCA_046595695.1 Haliangiales bacterium
GTGGCCTTCGGCGCGCGCGGTGATGGTCTCGCGGTGAGCGATCTTGGGTTGCTTGGCCGAGAGCGCCACGTGGAAGCGGTTCTCGAGCTTCTCCAGGGCGACGCGCAGGTGAAGCTCGCCGATGCCGGAGATCACGAGCTCGCGGGTCTGCGCGTCCTGGCCGCCGTGCAGCGTCGGGTCCTCCTCGCACAGGCGCGCGAGCGCCGCCGACAGCTTGACCTCGTCGTTCTTGTTCTTGGGCTCGACCGCCAGCGAGAACATCGGCTGCGGGTAGCTCGGTGCGACCGGCTCGAGGTCGTCGGGCGCGCCCGCGCCGTGCACGATCTGATCGACGTGGATGTCGTCGAGCTTCGCGATCGCCACCAGATCGCCGGCGTATGCAGCGGTCTCGAGCTCGGGATGATCGCGGCCCTCGACCTTGAGCACATGGCCCGCCTTCTGCGGCCGCTTGTCGCTGCCGACGTAGAAGGGGGTTTGCGCGTCGAGCTTGCCCTGCAGGAGCCGGATCATCGCGAGCTTGCCCAGGTAGGGGTCGGTCGCGACCTTGAACACGTGGCCGAGCAGCGGCGCGTCGGGCGTGCAGTGCACCTCGACGAGCTCGCCGCGCCGGCGCAGGCGCCGGGGCCGGGCGCTGTCCGGGCTGGGCGCCTCCTCGACGAGGACGTGCAGCAGATCGTCGATGCCGACCTCGGTGGTGGCCGCGGTGAAGAGGATCGGCACCACGTGGCCGCGGTTCATGGCCAGGGTGAAGCAGCGGCGAAGGCGCGGCAGGTCGATGGGCTCGCCCGCCAGGTAGCGTTCGAGCTCGGCGTTGTCGACCTCGACCGTCGACTCGAGCAGCTCGCGGTGGACCTCGGCGACCGAGCCGAAATCGGCCTCGCCGGCGTCGACGTCGAAGCAGTCGATCACGTCGGTGCCGCCCGCGGTCGGCAGGTTGATGCAGTGCAGCTCACGCCCGAACGCAGCGCGTAGATCGCGCACGAGCAGGGGCAAGCCGGCGGGCGCGAGATCGATCTTGTTGACCACGATCATGCGCGCGAGCGCCATCTCGCCCGCGGCGTGGAACAGCCGGCGGCTGCTCCACTCGATGCCGGTGGCCGCGTTCACGACGATCACCGCGGTCTCGACGGCTGGCATGGCCGCGAGCGCCTGGCCGATGAAGTCGGGATAGCCGGGCGTGTCGATCAGGTTGATCTCGCGGCCCTCGCGCGTGGCGTAGAGCAGCGTCGAGCTGGTCGAGTGGCCGCGCGCGCGCGCTTCCGGCTCGAAGTCGCTGATCGTGCTCGCGCTCTCGACGGAGCCGAGCCTGGAGATCGCGCCGCAGCGATGCAAGGTCGCCTCGGCCAGTGACGTCTTGCCGCTGCCGCTGTGCCCGAGCAACACGACATTGCGAATATCCTCCGGCCGAAAGCCGCTGGTCGCGTCCATTGCCGCCTCCTTGTCACTGCGTGGTCAGGTGATGCCAGCCCACTCCATAGTGGGATGATACCAAGGCTGCGCGCGCTGGGTATCGGGTGCCTCCGACGTGTGCGTCGGGAGTCCGACCAAAACCGACAGTTTGGCGGCTGCGGACGCCGCTTATGCTTGTACGCGTGCGCGCCAATTGTCTATTTGAGACCGGCGACTGGGTGCGTCGCAAACTGGCGGGCTCTCGCCGGGGTCCATGACATGACCATTTGCACACTGGCAGTTCGTAGACTGACGAGAAGAGGTGAGATTTGAGTGACGCCATCGGGAGACGGAGTTGGAGATGGATCGGCACCCCGAGGTGGTTTGTACGCATCGCGCTCTCGCTGCAGGCCGGCGCGCTGTGGCTGGCCGCCGGCGCGGTCGACGGAGTCGACGGAGGTGGTGCAGACGGCCGTGGCCCGGTGGAATCGTGAACGGAGGTCCGGGCTTCGACAACTGCGTGCCTGCGGCCTCGCTCGGGTGCGAGGCCTGAATCGTGCGGGCGATGTCGTTCAGTGCCGGGTCAGCCGGTAGCCTCTCGGCCGGCCTGACCGTCGTTGCCTTCGGGACGGAAGCTGCCGTCGGCCCGGTAGCCATTCGTCGGCGCGGGCGCCGGCCCAGGCTCCCCGCGCGGCCCGCGCTGCTCGGGCGAGCGGGTGGCCCCGACGAGAGCCCGGATGAGCACCTCGGTCACGGTGCGCGGGCGGGCTCCCTCTGGCAGATCCGAGGAGCGGAGCTGCCAGAGTCGGCGGGCCTGGTAGGGCGTGAGCCGGATCGTGACCCGGCGGGTCTGCTGCTGTTGCTCGTCTTCCATATCGGCCTCCCCAGCTTTTGAATGCATTTCGATGTCTGCTTGTTATTCAAGTCACGTGCCGCAATTGAACGTAGGCAGAACGCGAGTAAGTGGATGAAAGGGGAGAAAAAACTTCCGAACGGCGTCAGAAGCCGGAAGTTTTGGACATGGTCGGACAGGATCACCGCATGGGTGGAGGGATCCCTTGACGGCTCCTGCGCATCCAATGAAGGAGCGAGGAAACTTAAACTTCACGTCCGGACAGCAGACGACCCTTGTGTCAGTACTGGACAACGCAATACAAATCGCAAAACCGGTCGAGCACGAGACAACGCCACCGGGGGGGTAGGGAGGTCTAGATGAGGAACGCATTCCAGAAGGCAGATGGCACGTCGTTGGCTGGGGGGTCGGCAGCGCTGACCGGTGGCGCTCTTGCGCTGCTGTTCGGGCTCTTCCTGGGCGCCAGTGCCTGCCATCTCGGCGATGAATCCACGGGGCCGATCAACGAGGGCGGCCCCGCCGAGGGTATCGGCACCAGCCCGTCGGTGAACCCACCGACGCCACCGCCGCCGCTACCGACGCCGCCGGCCGCTCCAGGCGACGGCAACAAGCCGGACGGTGCGGTGGTCGCGCTCGTGGGCACGTGCCCTGCTGGATCGGTCGTGATCCGCGGGACCGAGGGCGACGACACCCTGGCTGGCTCGAGCGCCGACGATTGCTTCGTGGGCGTGTCCGGGACCGACGTGATCTTCGGTCACGGTGGTCGCGATGTGGTGCTCGTGGCGCCCGGCAACCAGCTCGAGGACGGCGGAGACGGCGAAGCCATGATTGTGCGAGCCGTCGACTGATCCGGGTCGGGTGGACCCAGCTCGACCCTCGCACGCGGCGGGCGCGGTCCCGCGGTGTTCCTGCCCCGTTTCCGGTGGCATTTTAGTTACAACACAGCCGCTTTCCAGATCCGGCGGCTACAGCAGGTCCCAGAGGCGCTTGGCGCCCACGAACTGCAGCGCCACCGCGCCGAAGATGATCGTGTCACCTGACACGATGCTGCTGGGCCCTGCCTTGACGGGCGTGCCGTTCACCTTGGTGCCATTCGCCGACTCGCGATCCACGAATTCGGCCTCGTCCGAGCTCACGGGTCGGAAGTGGCCGTGGAGCTTGGAGACCGAGGCGTCGCGCACGACCACGTCGCAGTTGAGGGCGCGGCCCACCGAGATGCGCTCGGGGTACGGATTGCCGAGCTTCTTGGTGATCGGCAAGATGGTCGCGCCGTCCAGGCGGCTGGACGCGCGCTCGGTACCGGGTGCCAGCGGCGTGTCCACGACGTTGGTGTGGAACGGCAGGTGCTCGCCGAAGTCGCCGCCATCGCCGCCGGCCTGGCCGGTGGGCGCGCGGCGGATCAGGAACGGATGCTTGAACCTCTCGACGAAGGCCTCGCGCGAGAGCGACTTCTTGAGGCCCTGCCAGCCGACAACGCCACGCTCACTCATCCTGCTCACGCTACCACGCGCTTCGAGTTTGGCCGCAAGCCGCGGATGGCGACGGACGCCCGCCACGGCCATCTTGATCGCATGATGCACATGGTGAAGCGCGTGGAGACCCCGACCCGGTTCGACGACGACGCCGCGTGGCAGGCGGTGCTGGGGCGTGACGCGCACGCCGATGGCCGCTTCGTGTTCGCGGTGGCGACGACCGGGGTGTACTGCCGGGCGGCGTGCCCGGCGCGCCGCCCGCGGCGCGAGAACGTCGCCTTCTATCCCGGGCCCGCCGACGCCGAGCGCGCCGGCTACCGGGCGTGCCTGCGGTGCCGGCCGGCGCAGGCGCGTGGCGCGCCCGAGGCCGAGCTGGTCGCGCGGGTGTGCGCGTTCGTGGTCGAGCGCGAGGGCGAGGGTGAGCCGCCCACGCTCGCCGAGCTGGGCGCCGCGCTCGGCCTGAGCCCGTTCCATCTGCAGCGGACGTTCAAGCGCGCGACCGGCGTGTCGCCGCGGGCGTGGGCGCGGGCGCGCCGGCTCGAGACCGCGCGTGACCGCCTGGGCGCCGGTGCGCCGGTCACCGAGGTCGTCTATGCGGCGGGCTACGGCTCGCCCAGCCGGCTCTACGAGTCGGCGGGCGCGCGCCTGGGCATGACCCCGGCCACCTACGGCAAGGGCGGCGCGGGCGTGCGCGTCAGCTACGCGACCGCGCCCTGCGCGCTCGGCGTGGTGCTGCTCGCGCGCACCGCCCGCGGGGTCTGCGCGGTGACCCTGGGCGACGACGCCGCCACGCTGGTGGCCGGGCTGCGCGCGCGCCTGCACGCCGCCGAGCTGGTCGAGGACGCGGGCGGCCTGAGCGAGCAGCTCGACATCGTGCGCGCCCAGGCCGAGGGTCGCGCCCCACGCGCGTCCTTGCCGCTCGACGTCGACGCCACCGCCTTCCAGGCGCGCGTGTGGCAGGCGCTGTGCGCGATCCCGCGCGGCGAGACCCGCTCGTACAGCGAGATCGCAGACGCGCTCGGCGCGCCCACGGCGACACGCGCGGTGGCGCGCGCGTGCGCGCAGAACCAGGTGGCGCTCCTGGTGCCCTGCCACCGCGTGGTGCAGAAAAATGGTGGCCTGGGCGGCTACCGCTGGGGCGAGCCGCGCAAGCGTTGCCTGGTCGAGGCGGAGGCGGGCGCGCGGCCCGTCGTGTCTCGAGCACGCGCGCGCCGCGAGCGCTAGCCCGGTCACGCCACGAAGCTGCGCTCGCGGACAAGTCGGGTCCCGGGCCTTCGGGTGCGCCGGGATAAACCGGCAGGAAGAAGAGGATGAGAGCGCCTTACATCGAAGGGGTAGCGACCCACGATGACCCCGAGTCATACGCAG
>JBKJOI010000164.1:0-2762 GCA_046595695.1 Haliangiales bacterium
ATGGCGGCGAACGCGACGCACGTGACCGCGATCGAGCAGGACCCGCGCGCCGCGGCGCGCGCCGCCGACAACGCGAAGCGCTCCGGGCTCACCAACGTCACGATCGAGGCCGCCGACGCGTTCGTGCTGCTGCGCGAGTACGAGCGCCTGGGCCGGCAGTTCGACACCGTGGTCGTCGATCCGCCCGCGCTCGCCAAGCGCGGCGGCGGCGGGCCGCGCGTGGGCGGTGGCGCGGCGCGCGGGCCTAACGATCAGGCGCTGCGCGCGTACAAGGAGCTCAACCTGCGCGCGCTGCGCCTGGCCCGGAAGGACGGCCTGGTGATCACCTGCTCGTGCTCGGGCAAGGTCACCTCCGAGATCTTCGGCGCCATGCTCGCCGACGCCGCGCGCGACGCCGGCCGCGAGGTCGTCGTGCTCGAGCGTCGTGGCGCCGCCGCGGATCATCCGGTGCTGGTCGGCGTGCCCGAGACCGAGTATCTGAAATGCTGGATTCTGCAGGTCCTCTAGAGGAGATTGCACCCGTGACCGCCGCGACGAAGCCGCCCGCCCCCAGGTCCACCACCAAGGCCATCGCCGACTGGTTCGACGCGCTGCCGCCCGCGCAGCTCGATGCGCTGGCCGCCGGCTACGCGGCCTCGCTCGAGCAGGGCGGGTTGACCGTGTTCCGCGCCGAGACCGACACGTTCGTGCCCATCCCGCCGGTGCTGTCGCCCGAGCCGGTCGACGCCGCGCTCATGCGCCGGCTGTCGGGCGACGCGCACCTGCTGCTGTCAGCGACCGTCAAGCTGGCGCGCTGGACGCTCGGCGCCGGCGCCGAGCACGGCCGCGAGCTGTACCACGGCTTCACGCCGCTCGAGCGCGCCTGCCTGGACGACGGCGGCGCGCGCTTCGCGCAGGTCGCGAACGCGCGCGTCGACTACTTCCTGGATCCCGCCGGCGAGCCGCGCGCGCTCGAGCTGAACGCGACCATTCCGGCCATGCAGGGCTACTCCGATCTCATCGCCCACGGATGGATCCGCACCATCGCGCAGGCGCGCGGCCTGGACGCCGCCACCGCCGAGCGCCTGGTCGCGCGCGCCGGCTCCAACACGGCCGAGCTGCTCGCGTCGGTGCTCGGCCACTACCGCGTGCGCGGCGGCCGCGCGGTCACGCCGTCGATCCTCATCGTCGCGCGGCGCGGTGACTCGCAGCTGGGCGAGCTGCGCTACTACGAGCGCACCTGGACCGCCGCCGGGCATCGCACGCTGCTCTGCTCGGTCGACGAGGTCGAGGTCGACGCGAGCGGCCACGCCAGCGCGCGCGGCGAGGTCTTCGACCTCGTCTACCGGCACATCTTCGCGCGCCGCGTCGAGCTGGGCTCGCCGTTCGGGCGCCTGCTCACCGCGCCGGGCCCGGCCATCGTCATCAACCCGGTGGTCAGTCCGCTCGAGGTCAAGGGCATGCTGGCGCACCTGCACGCCGCGCTCGAGGACGCGGCGCGGCTACGCGAGCTCGGCATCGACGACGACGAGGAGGCCGCGATCGCGCGCATCGTGCCCTGGACGCGGCTCCTGCGCCCGGGCCCGGCGATTCTCGCCGACGGCACGCCGATCGCCGATCTGGCCGCGTGGGTGGCCGCGAACCCACGCCGGCTGGTGCTCAAGCACAGCTGGGACTACGGCGGGAAGAGCGTCGTGCTCGGTCCCGAGAGCGGCGAGGCGGCCACGCAGGAGCGCATGCGCGGCTCGCTCGGCGACGGGGCGAGCAGCTGGCCGGCGTTCGTCGCCGCGGCCGCGCGCGACGAGAACCTGTGGGTCGTCCAGGAGTTCGTGCCGCCGACGCCGCGGCACCACCTGCTCGTCGAGTACCCGCCCGGCGGCCGCGTGGCCGCACGCTGGCGCGACCTGTACGTGGACATCAGCGCGTACACCAACCTGGGCGACGCGCCGCGGCAGCGGGGCGGGGCGTGCCGGGCCTCGGGATCGCGCATCGTGAACATTCTCGGCGGGGGCGGGCTCACGCCGCTCCTGCCCGCCGATCTCGTGGACGAGCTGGCGCGGTGACGCGCGGCGCGGCGTCGTGCGTCGCGGCGTCCTTGCTGCTGCTCGGCGCCGCCGCGGCCTGCGGCGGTCGACCGGCCGCGAGCGCGACCGCGCGCGGCGCCGAGGAGCTGCTCGCGCCCTGGATCGCCGTCGAGCTGGGCGCGCCGATTGCCGGTCTACGCGCCGCGCGGCCTGGGCTCGAGCCCTCCGGCTACGCCTCCGGTACGCGCGCGGTCTTCCTCGACGCCTCGGATCCCGCGGCGCCCGTGCTCGAGGTCGAGACCGATGCCGGCAACGTGCGCGTCGTCGGCCTCGAGTGGAAGGGGCCGGCCGCCGACGCCGCCGAGCGCGAGCTGCGGCGCCACCTGCCCGCGCCGCGCGAGTGCAGCACGCTGCACGAGAGCGTCGAGGACTACAAGACGCTGCTGTGGAAGCTTCCCGACGGAGCCAGCGCCAGCGCCATGCGCAAGGGCAAGACCTGGCGCGTCACCGTCTCTCGGCCCCCCGCTGACGGCTTCCTCGCACTCTACGATTCGTGTGCCCGCCCCTGAGCTCGTGCACCGACCGCGAGGTCGCGCGCACGGGCCCGTCCGGTCCCGGCACTGACGGCGCTCGGCTGCGCCTCGGACAAGTCGGGTCCCGGGCCTTCGGGTGCGCCGGGATAAACCGGCAGGAAGAAGAGGATGAGAGCGCCTTACATCGAAGGGGTAGCGACCCACGATGACCCCGAGTCATACGCAG